>JBARZO010000268.1:0-3758 GCA_049650165.1 Rubrobacteraceae bacterium | reverse complement strand
CCGGAGCAGTCTACGAAGCCTACTCGCCGAACTTGGGCTTCACCATCGCTAGCGGCGGGCGCTACGATAACCTTCTAAAGCGATTCGGAGAGCCATTGCCGGCTACAGGATTCGCCATCTCCCTCGAACGACTTCTCTCCGTTTTGCCGACCGGGGAGGATGAACCGCTACTCTTGCTCGTGGGTGACAACGTCGAGAGTACCCAGACCTCCGACACCTTGCGGAATTCTGGATTACGAGTGCTACAGCTGACCGAGAACTTGCCGAGCGGGGAAGCCGCCCGGTATGCGAGTTCGGTTGGAGCAGGCTGGGTTTGCTATCCAACTCCCGACGGCGTTAAGTTGGGTCGTGGCGAAGAGGACCTGAAGTTAGTGAAGATAGAAGAGGTAGCTGGAATGGTGAACGGTTGAGTGGGTTGAGGATCGCGGTTCCCAAAGGGGCGATCTTCGAGGATGCTCTGCGGGCGCTCGGCGCTGCCGGGCTTCCGGTCGACGTGCTCCGGGATAACGGGCGCAAACTCGTGTATCGCTCCGGAGAAACAGAGTTTATCGTGAGCCGGCCAACAGACGTGCCGGTCTTTGTAGAGCACGGGGCGGCGGACATCGGGATAGTCGGTAAGGATGTGTTGGAAGAGCAGCGACCGAACGTTATGGAGCTCAAGGACCTTGGGACGGGCGGGTGCCGCATGATCCTGGCCGCCCAGGAAGATCGGGCGGAGGAGGTTAGAGAGTCTATCTCCCACGCCGAGGTGGTGCGGGTGGCGACCAAGTTCCCGAATATAGCCCGGCGCTATTTCGAAGGCATTGGACGCCAGGTGGAGATCATCGCGCTCCACGGCTCCATAGAGCTCGCCCCGCTCGTCGGCCTCGCCGAGTGCATAGTGGACTTGACGGCCACCGGCACAACACTGCGCGAGAATAACCTGACGATATTGGACGACATCTCTTCTTCGACCGCCCGCGTAATTGCCAACCGCGGCTCCTACCGGCTCCGCCACGAACAAGTCGCCTCGCTGGTGGACGATATGCAGAAAGCAGAGATACGGGGTGGTTAAGAAGCTCGACGCCCGGGAGGTGGAACCGGAAGATTTCGTGGCCGGATTGCGGCGTCCGGGTGGTTTTCTCGACCCGAAAGTCCGCGATACCGCCCGCAGTATCGTGGAGGATGTGCGGAGCAGGGGCGACGAGGCGCTGCTGGAGTACACGGAGCGCTTCGACGGCGTGAGGCCGGAGCCTATTCGGGTCGCGGCCGAGGATATATCCGCGGCCCGGAAAGGGTTGTCCCCGGAGTTGGAAGAGTCCTTCCAGGTGGCGATAGAGAATGTCCGGCTCTTTCACCGGCGGGAGATGGATCGCTCGTGGGAAACGAGCCGAAACGGGGCGACCACGGGTCAACGCGTCCGTCCGCTGCGACGGGCCGGGCTCTACGTTCCCGGTGGACACGGAGCTTACCCAAGCACCCTGGTGATGTCGGCGGTTCCAGCGCAGGTTGCGGGTGTAGACGAGATCTGCGTCTGCGTACCGCCGGGTCGTGATGGACGTGTGAGCGAGTGGGTACTCGCTGTTGCGGGTCTGCTCGGGCTGGACGAGGTATACATTGCCGGGGGGGCTCAGGCTATTGCGGCTATGACCTATGGCACAGAGAGCATCCGGGCGGTGAACAAGATCGTAGGTCCCGGCAACGACTACGTGACGGCGGCCAAGCTGGAGGTCTTCGGGGCGGTTGGCATAGACGCGCCCCAGGGGCCGAGTGAGATCGTGGTGATCGCCGACTCTGGCGCATTCCCCGAAAGAGTTGCCCGGGACCTGATGGCCCAAGCCGAGCACCTCTCTGGGGCGTCGGCGATCTTACTATCTCCGAGTGAGAGCCTGATCTCCGACGTCGAACCTCTGCTCACGGGTAAGCCGTCCGAGCTTATAACTCTGGTAACGGTTCGCGACCTCGAACACGCCGCAGAACTGTCTAATCTATACGCCCCGGAACACGTCCACATAGTCTCTGAAGACCACGAAGCGGTCCTTAACGACCTGCGCGAGGCGGGGCTAGTCGCCATCGGAGACCACAGCCCGGTCGCCCTCAGCGACTACGCCGCCGGACCCTCCCACGCACTCCCGACTTCCGGAACCGCCGTCTGGGCCTCACCTCTGGGCACCCACGACTTCATCGTCCGTACCAACTACATGCACTTCACCCAAGATGCTTTGCGAGAGCTTGGCCCCCACGCAGTACGCCTCGCCGGTCTGGAGGGCTTCGCGAATCACGCCGAAAGTATTGAGGTCCGGCTCAAGTAAGGTACGGGAATCTTTTGGAGAATAGTACGGCTCGGCAATCAGCTACACTATTGCCTGTAGTTTGCAAAGGAGGCACATGTCGCGTACTGGCAGCGCAGAGCGAAAAACAGGCGAAACGTTCGTCCGGGTAAGCCTGGACCTCGATGGCACCGGTCAGGCCGAGATCTCAACCGGCGTGGGATTCCTTGACCACGTACTTCACCTGCTAGCCCACCACTCCGGTCTAGACCTGAATGTAAAGGCCGAGGGAGATACCTGGGTGGACGACCATCACACCGTCGAGGATATGGGGCTCGTGCTGGGCCGCGCTTTCGACGATGCTTTGGGTGATCGCTCGGGCCTCGTCCGATTCGCCGATGCTTCCGCGCCCTTGATCGAGGCGCTCTCGACCGTGGTCGTGGATCTCGGAGGCCGCTCGCATCTGACCTGCAACCTCGGTCCGATGCCAGAGAAGATCGGGACCTTCGACGTGGAGCTTTTCCACGAATTCCTCCGGGCTTTCACCCAGTATGGGCACTTCACCCTGCATCTCAACTGCCACTACGGCGAGAACGCCCACCATAAGGTCGAGTCTGGCGTGAAGGCGCTGGCCGTAGCTCTGCGAGAAGGTATAGCGATCCGTGGCTCGGGCAGCGCCTCTACGAAGGGGATAATAGATTGAACGTCGCCGTGGTGGACTACGACGCGGGCAATACGCTCTCTGTCACCCGGGCGCTTGAGAAAGTTGGGGCCAAGGTAGATCTCACACCCGACCCCGAGCGCCTGGCGGCGGCGGATGCCGTGGTGCTGCCGGGTGTAGGGGCTTTCGGGGACTGTATGAAAAAGCTCCGCGAGCGCGGCATGGAAACTGCTTGCCAGGAAACGTACCGGAGCGGCAAGCCATTCCTCGGGGTCTGTGTGGCGCTGCAGGTGTTCTTCGAAAGCTCGGAAGAGTCACCCGGTGTAGAAGGATTGGGGATACTACCGGGGACCGTCGTGCGGTTCAAATCGGACGGGCTCAAGGTTCCGCACATGGGTTGGAACCAGCTAGCGCTTTCGCGGCAGCATCCGGTATTGGACGGGTTGGATGGCGAGGCTTTCTACTTCGTCCATTCCTACTATCCGGAGCCTGACGAAACATCGGACGTACTCGGTACTACGGAGTATGGCGTGGAGTTCTGTGCGGCGGCGGGCCGGGCGAACCTGGCTGCGGTGCAGTTCCATCCGGAGAAGAGCAGCCGGGCCGGACTAAAACTCTACGAGAATTTCCTCTCTTGGGCCAAGAGTCTGTGACGGACTTTACCGTATTTCCGGCAATAGACCTGCGTAACGGACGATGCGTCCGGCTCAAACAGGGTGACTTCGACCGTTCCAGGGAATACGATGCGGACCCCGTAGAGCGCGCCCGCGAGTGGGAGCGTCAGGGGGCGCAGGCGATCCACGTCGTGGACCTCGATGGGGCCAAAGAAGGCCATCCGGCGCAGCTAT
>JBARZO010000267.1:0-1948 GCA_049650165.1 Rubrobacteraceae bacterium | reverse complement strand
TCTGAGATGTTCTCGACGCCCCAGTCCAATACTTGCTGCAGCGCGGCGTTCGCCATCGGGAGCAGGTTGAAGTTACTCCGCTCACCGACGTCGTAGCGTCGGGCGCCGGGGGCATAGCCGTCCCGGTAGTCGACGAGACGGGCGAAGTCCTGGCTGCCTTCGCGTACGATCCAGTTCTGCTCGATCGGGTTTCCTTCCCGGTAAGCCTCGTACACGTACATGAAGCCCAGGCTGTACGGACCCAGCAGCCACTTATAGCCGGCGGAAATAAGGAAGTCCGGCCTGACCCTAGCCACGTCCAGCGGATACGTCCCGAGTGATTGGGTGGCATCCACGACGAGGGCGGACCCAACTTCTCGGGCACGTTCGCCGACGCGTACCAGATCCACCAGCGAGCCGTCCGTCCAGTGGCAGTTCGGCACGGCTATGACGGCTGTGTTTTCGTCTGTGTGATTCAGAATAGCGGTGGTCCAGCCGTGGTTCGCGGGTCGCGGAACGGTCGAGAGTTTTGCGTCGCGCTGTTTCGCGAGTTCGCGCCAGGGATAGACGTTGGAGGGGAACTGTTCGTCCAGCACCAGGATGTTCTGGCCCCGTCGCACGGGCACGTTCGCCACGGCGGCGGCCATACCGTAGCTGACGGAAGGAATGATCGCGACGCCGTCCGGGGCGCCGCCAATTATCCGGGCGAACAGTTCTCGGGATAGCTCCGGCTCGTCGAAGAAATCCGCGGTCGTCACCTTCCAGGGATGGGACTTGGTAGAGAGTGCCTTTTCGCCGGCCTCCCGTACGGAGCGGAGTTGGGGCGACATGTAGGCGCAGTTCAGGTAGCAGATGTCTTCCGGGACGTCGAAGAGGTCTCGCTGAGAGGGGAGTATCATTTTCGAGTCCCGTCTAGTTTCTGGAGCAGCCGATCAGTGGAGATCATAGCCCCGCTGAGCACCGCCGGTATGCCGCCCCCGGGATGGACCGACGCGCCGACTCGCCACAACCAGGGACGCCGGCGGTCGGAGTAGCGAGGCCGATGGAACGGGCCGCTCTGCCAGAAAGGCCGCGCCGCGCCGTAGAGCGCCCCGCCCGCACTGCCCCAATCGCCGAAGTACCGGGGGTGGAGTATCAGGTGATCTGTGAAGTACGAGGTTGCGGGTTTCGACAAGCCGACCTCTCGGGATACCCTTTCAATCTCTCGCTCTACAAACCCGTCATCAAGGTCGTATTCTCTATCGTTCGCCGGGGCGGTGAGCAGGATCCCGAGCGTCGCCTTTTCGTTCGGATACACTTCCCCGGGACCATAGTAGTTGGCGAAAGCCATCGCCTCATCGGGCTCGGCACCGGCTTCGAGGCTACGGTAAAGGTTCCCGGGTTTGCCCGGCAACACGACCGAGTGCTGCGGTACATCCAACCTCTCTTTCAGCGAAGCGTAAACGGCGACTCCGGAGCAAGAGAGCTTCTTGGGGTGAGACTTCTTTCCGGGGTCCAAGAGGTTCTCCAGCCTGTTTGCGTCCAGGCCGCTTACCACGGCGTCGGCGGAGTAGTTGCCTCCGGCGGTGGATACTTTGCCGAGTTCGATCTTCAGCGCCGGTTCCTCTGTTTTTATTTGCACCCCGGCGTGGCGGGCAAGCTTCTCCAGGGAGAGCACCACCTCGTAGATACCGCCCTCCGGAGCCCAAACACCGTCGGCGGCCATTATGGCGGGCATGCTCGCGTACAGGGCCGGTGTCCGGGAGGGGCTCACGCCCGCGTTGAGGGTGTGGATCGCGATGATCTCCCGCAGACCTTCCGGCATCCACGAAAGACCGTCTAGGTAGCTGCGGGTCGTTAGCTTTGGGCCGTACACCCGAAGCAGACGCCCCAGCGCCGGAAGCGTCCGCCGGTCCAGGGGGTCGGCGGTCAGGAGACGCGTTACCTCCGGACCTAGCCCACCATGAACCCCTACAAACCTCTCCCAGGC
>JBARZO010000266.1:0-11786 GCA_049650165.1 Rubrobacteraceae bacterium | reverse complement strand
CAAAGGCTCCGCGACGCTCGGACTGCACGTCTCACCGTACCGTTGGACGAAGGTCCGCTATCGCAAGCCGTACTCGTCGGAGTGGGAAGACCTCTCGATCGGGGAGGCGATGGACAAAATTTCTGAGCGCCTCAAAAAGACCCGCGACGAGAGTTACGAGGAACAGGATGAAGGCGGTAAGAAGCTCAACCGTTCGCTCGGGGTCGCCTCCATCGGCGGGGCCGCGATAGACAACGAAGAGAACTACCTCATCACCAAGCTGTTTCACTCGATGGGCTTTACCCAGGTTACGAATCAGGCGAGGATATGACACAGCTCCACGGTGCCCGGTCTGGGCATCACGTACGGTAGGGGCGGCGCTACCAGCAACCTGCAGGATCTCCAGAACGCCGACTGCATTCTCATCGAAGGCTCGAATATGGCCGAAGCCCATCCGGTCGGGTTTCGGCACCCCATGATCGCCAAGAACAAGGGCGCGAAGCTGATCCACGTAGACCCGCGTTTTACCCGCACGAGCGCCATGTGCGACATCTACGCGCCGATCCGGCCCGGCACCGACATAGCCTTTCTCGGCGGCCTGATCAAATACGTCATCGACAACGAGAAATACTTCGACGAGTACGTCAAGGCCTTTACGAACGCCGCAACAATCATCGACGAACGCTTCGAGAACGCCGACCCGACCGGCTTCTTCTCCGGCTGGGACGAGGAGACTGGCTCCTACAGCGCCGAAACCTGGCAATATGAGGGCCAACCGCTGCGCCACGCGGCGGCCGGTGGCAGCCAGGACAAATTCGCCGGGGAGTTGAAGGACGAAGGCGGAGACGGAGACGGACTGGACAACGACCGTCAGCGTCCCAACGATATGACACTTCAAGACCCCCGGTGCGTATTCCAGATCCTCAAGCGCCACTACGAGCGGTACACCCCGGAGATGGTAGAGCGGATCTGCGGTACGCCGAAGGAAGCGTTCTTGAAAGTCGCCGAGACCATCTGCGAGAACTCCGGGCGGGAGAAAACGACGGCGTTTTGCTATGCGGTGGGTTGGACCCAGCACTCCAAGGGAGTCCAGATCATCCGCTCCGCCGCCATCCTCCAGCTCTTGCTCGGCAACATCGGGCGTCCCGGCGGCGGTATCATGGCGCTCCGCGGCCACGCGACGATCCAGGGCTCTACCGACATCGCCACGCTCTACAACGTACTTCCCGGCTACCTCCCGATGCCCCATACCGGCAAGAACCACGATATCTGGGAAGATTACGTCCGAACCGAGACCGCCGAGACCGGCTGGTGGAACAACTTCCCGAAGTACATAACCAGCATCATGAAGGCCTGGTACGGCGAAGAATTTAAAGCGGAGAACGGCGACGACCTCTTTGACCACTTCCCGCGCATCAGCGAGGACCATTCTTTCTACCCCGCCCTCATGAACATGAAAGACGGCGTGACGAAAGGCTGCTTTGTCTTCGGCCAGAACTTTGCCGTCGGAGGTCCGCACGTACAAGTCGCAAAGGACGGGCTGCGGAACCTCGACTGGCTCGTCGTCCTCGACGCCTACGGTATAGAGACCGCCGAAGCCTGGAAGCTCGGCGGCAACCCCGAGGAATGCGGCACGGAAGTCTTCTTTATCCCGTCGGCGCTCGTGGCCGAGAAGGACGGCTCTTTTACCCAGACCCAGCGGATGTTGCAGTGGCACGACAAGTCCGTCGAGCCGCCGGACGACGCCCGGAGCGACGCCTGGTTCGTCTACCATCTGGGGCGCAGGATCAAAGGGTTCTATGAAGGCTCCGAAGAGCCTCGCGATAAGCTCATACAAGCGATGACCTGGGACTATCCGGTAGAGGGCGAACACGAAGAGCCGCACATCGAGAGTATCCTAAAGGAGATCAACGGCTACACGGTCGCCGACGGTGAGCCGGTAAGTGGCTTCAAGGACTTGCAGGTGGACGGTTCGACGGCTTGCGGTGGTTGGATCTACTCAGGCTGCATGGCCGACGGCGTGAACCAGTCTCGTCGCCGCAAGCCCGTCTCCGAGCAAGACCTCGTCGCCGCCGAATGGGGCTGGGCGTGGCCCGCGAACCGCCGCACCCTCTAAAACCGCGCCTCCGCTGACCCGGAAGGCAAACCCTGGAGCGAACGCAAGAAATACGTGTGGTGGGACGAGGAAGAGGAGCAGTGGACCGGCCTCGACGTGCCGGACTTCGAGGCGACAAAGTCGCCGTCCTACCGTCCCGAACCCGACAGCAGCGGCATGGACGCGCTGCCCGGTGACGCTCCCTTTATCATGCAGGGCGACGGCAAGGGTTGGCTGATGGCCCCAATAGGAGTGAAAGACGGACCGTTGCCGACACACTACGAGCCGGTTGAGTCCCCGGTTCCGAACCTGTTGTACGACAACGTCCAGTACGATCCGGTGGCGAAGTTGCCGGACAGGGAGGACAACCCGCTCAACCCGCCCCAAGACCCGCGCTATCCGTACGTCGTCACGACCTACCGGCTCACCGAACATCACACGAGCGGGGCGATGAGTCGCTGGATTCCCTGGCTCTCCGAACTCCAGCCCGAACTATTCTGTGAAATCAGCCCAGAACTGGCCCAAGAAAAAGGCGTGGATAACGCAGACTGGGTAACTATCTCCACGAGCCGGGGCAGCATCCACACCCGCGCCCTCGTCTCCGACCGCATCCCGGTCTACAACTTTGAGGGCAAGAACCTGCACACCATCGGCCTGCCGTATCACTGGGGGCAGAACGGCTTGGTAACGGGCGACGTGGTGAACGATCTGATCCCCATGACCGCCGAGGCGACCGTCGCCATCCACGAGGCAAAAGCCTTTACCGCCAACCTCGAAAAGGGGCGCTTATGAGAGACTATCGGGGGACCGTCAGCACTCCGGGCGAGTCGGGGAGCGATACCTGGCAATCGGAGCCTACCCACCGCGAGGCGCTTCAGCAGGAGCTACTGGAACTCGGCGCCTGGCTCTCCGAGAACCCCGAGATGGCCTCCAAAAACTTAAAGCCGATACGAAGCTCCAGGCCGCTGCAGCCCGGTGTTTACTACAACCGGGGTACGGGCGTCGTCGAGAGGATCTACAACTCGCAGCGCCCCGCGCTCGGTGGCAGGATGTTCCGCGTTAGCAGCGATCCCGCCGCGCCGGTGTACGAGCTACGCCGCCGCGTCATGGAAGGGAAGGACTAGATGGCGACTGGATTTCTGACCGACACCACCGTCTGCATCGGGTGCAAAGCGTGCGAAGTAGCCTGCAAGCAGTGGAACCAGCTTCCCGCCGACGGCTACGAGTTCACCGGCGACTCCTACGACAACACCAAGCAACTCTCCGGCACCACCTGGCGTCACGTCTCGTTTATCGAGAACCCCAAAAAGAAGCGCCTCACCGGCGACGTGGACCTCGTGGCTCTCGCCGAAGACGTCCGAGAGCAACTACCCGGCGGGGCGGAGTTGGACGCCCTCGGCCGCTGGACTTTCATGAGCGACGTGTGCAAGCATTGCGTCGAGGCGCCGTGCCAGCAGGCTTGTCCTACCGGCGCGATCATCCGAAACGAATTCGACAACGTCTTTATCCAGCCCGACGTCTGCAACGGCTGCGGGTACTGCATCCCGGCCTGCCCCTGGGGCGTCATAACCCGCGTCCCCGAAGACGGCCGCGTCTTCAAATGCACTCTCTGCTACGACCGCCAGATAGACGGCCTCGAACCAGCCTGCGCCAAAGCCTGCCCGACAAACTCCATCATGTTCGGCGAGGTAGAAGAACTGGAGCAGCTCGCCGAAGAGCGGATACAAACACTCCACGATAAAGGCTTCACGAACGCCTATGTCTACGGCACGCCGGAGGTAGGGGGGACGGGCGGTATAAACGGCAACCGTTCCAAGTTCATCCTCATGGACGAGCCGGAGACCTACAACCTGCCGGAGCACCCGTTTATGCCCCAAGACAAGCTAAACCAGGCCAGCGTAGCCAGCATCGTCGCCGCCGGTGTCCTCGGCGCGGTCGTGGCCTTGGCGTTCAGAGATTAGTATCTGTCACGATGGTAGATGGTGACAAGCAAAGCCTCACACTTTCTGCTGAGGAATATATCAGCGGGCTAACAGCTATTGCATCGTGCATGAGCGACGTGCAAAGGCGCATACTCTTCGCTCAATATCATGCTCCTTATCGCACGGTTACGTCTCCTCAACTCGCTAAGCTGGCCGAAATTCAAGGCGGATACCCTGTAGTGAATTCTCACTACGGACGCCTCGGGCGTGAATTCTGTGAAAACACTGGTTTTCGTCCTAACGGAGGATGGTGGAGGGTGTGGTCGCTTGGCTATTCTACACCGGAAGGGTATATGTGGGAAATGAGACCACAAGTAGCGGAAGCTATAGAATCGTTGGGCTGGGTGTCTCCAAGAGAACTACCAATCCCTGAAGAAATATCTTCTAAAGATTGGCTCGTAGAAGGCTCGACTAAACGTATAACGGTTAACGCTTATGAGCGTAATCAGGAGGCTAGACGCAAGTGTATTGAGCACTATGGATCTAGTTGTGTCGTATGCGGGCTTGATCTCGCACTGCTTTACGGTCCGATTGCACAAGGTTTCGTTCATGTCCACCACCTCAAGCCCTTGTCCGATATGGGTATGGAGTATGTGGTAGATCCGGTGGCGGATCTTAGACCAGTATGTCCAAACTGCCACGCCATCATTCATCTTGGCGGAAAAACGCGGACCATCGAAGAAGTCCGAGAATTATTGGAACACGAAAATGCTGGGGTAGAGGCCGACCTTAATTGAGACGGCGGGAGGAAGAGATGTCAGAAGAAACGTACACAGGACAAAGTCTCAACGGCAAGGTCGAGACCTCGCACCATCCGAGGACCGATCCTGAGCGTCAGGACCAGGGATACTACGGTATCCCGCCGGTAAAGGAGCACACGTGGACCTGGGAGATTCCGGTCTACTTCTGGCTCGGTGGGATGGGGGCCGGGGCGCACGTAGTGACCACCATAGCCCGGCTCTTTGGTAATAAAGACCAGGCGCTTCTCCGGGCCGGACGGTACATTACGCTGATCACCATGCTGCTGAGCCCGATACTCCTGATCAGTGACCTCGGTCGCCCCGAGCGCTTCTACAACATGCTTCGCGTCGTGAAATGGCGCTCCCCGATGAGCATGGGAACCTGGGGCTTGAGCGCGTTCGCCACCCTATCCGGGGCCGCCGGAGCTTCCCAGATCGCCCGCGACGGTCTGCTCGGACGCGAGAATCTTCTTGCCCGGTTTGTCGCCGCTCTGCCGGACCGGCTGCTCTCCTTGCTGGCGATGCCGTTCGGGCTTTTCGTCGGGGCTTACACCGGCGTCCTGATCGCGCTGACCTCAGTCCCGATCTGGGCCCGCAACGCGGTTCTCATGGGACCGCTCTTTATAACCTCTGCCCTCTCGACCGGCCTGTCGGCCCTCTCGTTTGTCTTACACCTCGGCGGCTGGGGCCAGAGAGACACGCTCGAATCTCTGAAGAAAGCGGAACGAACATCTTTGCTGCTCGAAGTAGGACTCGTAGGCGCTTCGCTGCTCCAGATGGGCCGGTGGGGAAAGCCACTACGCACGGGCAAGCTGGGAGCCTGGTTCTTCGGCGGTACGGTGTTTGGCGGCCTGCTCATCCCGTTCGCACTGCTCCAGGGTCGCGAAAGTCGAGGCCGCAGTTTGCTCGCCTCCGTACTGGTCCTGATCGGGGGATATCTACTTCGACGCACGATACTCGACGCCGGCACTCTCTCCGCCCAAGATCCGCAGGCCACCTTCACCTTCGCCAAGAAGGAGAACCTGCCGCTACTGGACCGGAACGTTTAGCAAGAGCGGACGTTATCCTCCGGCCAGGTAATCCTCTTCCTCAACGGGTTCTAGCCAATTGGTGGTGCCGTCTGTATTTAGGGCCGGGCTGATCGCCATGTGGATCATGAAGGTATCGGGAGCCGCGCCGTGCCAGTGCTTCTCGTCCGGCGCGATGTAGACGGTGTCTCCGTTATTTATCTCCAGGACACTTTCGCCCTCTTTCTGCACGCGGCCCGTGCCACTGACGACGTAGAGGATCTGGCCCTCCGGGTGCGTGTGCCAGTTGGTGCGGGCGCCGGGCTCGAAGAGTACGCGGAATAGACCTGCTCCTGGTTGCGGGACGGAGGCCATGTCCATCCAGACGGTTCCGGTGAACCATCCCTCCGGGGCGCGGCGGGTTTCGGTGTCGTTGGGCGAAATTATCTTCACGGGTGTCTCCTTGTTTGGATTTTAGGAGAGACGATACTCGAAGATGCCTTGCAGGTCAGGGTCTCTGTGGTCCCCTATGTTCTCGGAGACGGCCCGCTCTATTTGGAGGGTTGACCTTTCCTTGTTCAGTTCGAGAGTGGCGACGTGGTTGTCGAACCAGGGTTCGTCGTGCGTTAGTTTCCATCCGGCCTCGGACTCTTCGACGCCGGCGGATCGGGAGAGGAACTTGCCGATGGTCGCGCCGGCTTTGGACCAGCCGAAGCGGAAGACGGGGTGCAATGCTCCGGGGAGCGGGTTTCGGAATGGGGAGCAGGTAGCCTGGTAGGCGACGTTGCAGTTCGGGGTTCCGTTCCGGGAGCCGGGCAGGTCGATCTCGGCTAGGTAAGTGTGGTGGACGTCGCCGGAGAGGACGACCACAGAGTTCGGGACGGGGCCGCGTTCACCGGCTTCGACGGCCCGCAGGAGTTCTATAAAGCGGTCGAAGGAGTGGCGGAAGGCGGGCCACTGTTCCATGTCTATCTTCTGGCGGAGCCATTCTCCGGCGCGGGAGGCGCGGACGCCCCAGGCGCCGGCGCAGACGGCTTCGATCCAGGTCTCCAGGTGGTGGATGCCGGGGGCCATGATCAGGGGCAGCGAGGTTCCGATGAGGAGGTGATCAAAGCCCCCGGTGGCGTGCTCTTCTACCCACTCCCACTCGAAGTCATCGACCATTTTGCGCTTTCCTTCGGTGAGCACTCGCCCGGCCCGCGAGTCAACGACTACGAGTCGGCTGTTGCCGAAGTCGCGGTGGAAACTCCAGCGGACTTCTTCGGGGTTCCGGTCGGCCCGGTAGGCGTAGTCGCGCAATACCGGGCCGGCGTCGTCGGCTTTCCGGGCTTTTTCGAGCATTTCGTTTTTCTCTAGTTCGTCCGGCGAGAGGTTGCCGAGGTGCTGGTAGATCCAGTAAGACATCAACCCGCCGATTATTCGCTCGTCCCACCAGGGCTTGGTCCGGATTTCTTCCAGCCAGGCTTCGGAGGTGTTCCAGTCGTCGTTTACGTCGTGGTCGTCGAAGATCATGGCCATCGGGACCGTGGAGAGCAGCCACCGGATGACCGGCTCGCCCCACGAGTCTAAATACAGGTGCGTGTACTCCTCGAAGTCCGCCACCTCTTCCCCCGGCGGCAGGTCCGTGTCGCGCCGGGACCGGATGAACTCCAGCGTATCCAGGGAGACCTCGTCAGCGTATATTTGGTCACCCAAGAGCAGCAGCGCATCCGGCCACTCGTCCGTGGAGACCCGCCGCATCCGGGTGGCGAGGGCGTAGAGCGCATCCACGTTATAGCCTTTCGAGTCCTCTTTGCCGTCTCGGGTGTACGGCGGCCGGTGCGGCACCGCGACCCGGCAAGACCCGAAAGCCAGCTTGAATGGGACCTCGCCGTCCAGAGTCCGGATGACGCTCGGCGGGAACTCCGAGTCCGGCTCGGGCCAGGCTCTTTCGTCGTCCAGTTCCACCGAGTATTCGTAGGACGTCGCCGGCTCAAGGTTCTCTATGTGGACCAGCGCGTAGTGGTGGCCTTCGACGTGAAAAGTGTGCGAGCCGTGAACCGCGTCCCCGGTCCGGACCGTTACCTCGCAGGCTCCGTCCGTCTCGACCCACACGGTCGCCTCCCGCTCGTCCGTATACCGGAGAAGAGGCCCGAGTATGAGTTTCGGCGTCACGCTATCGAAGCTCCTTTGCTAAAGCTACCGGGCTTTCTGACCCGCCATCGAACTATAACCCCGGCTGAATTGCGTGGCGGTAAGTATACCCACACAAACCGGACGGGGAGCCCTGACGCGGGCAGCTTACCTGGAAGTAGTAGCCTCCACGAGCCGGTCCACCACCAATTTCAGCGAGCCGTGTCCTTCGAAGGTTTCGCGCTGTTGGTCGGCTCCACTGCCCCGATTCACTATCTCCAGCACCCCCTGCAACTCGCTTTCGCAGCCGAGATCTTGGGCAGTGGATGTTAGCTCTTTGACCAACCTGTACGCGAGATCGCGCACACTGAGCTTCGCCGCATCCGAGAAGTCGTAGAAAATAGCGTCCAGGCCATGGCGGGTGGCGAGCCACTTATTCTCCTCCGTGAGCAGCGGGTTCTCCGGCTCGCGTTCGTCCGCCGTCGCCACTAGACACTGGACCAGGGCGGCTAGAGAGATCGTATAAGAAACGTCGGTTTGCACGTCGGGAGAGCGGAGTTCTACGGTCCCGAACCTGGGGTGCGGTCGTACGTCCCACCAACACCAGGAATAGTCCGGGATGTTGCCGGAGGCAACTAGGGTTTCGACGTGGCTCTCGAAGGCTTGCCAGGTACGGAAATCCGGTGGTAGGCCGGAGCGCGGGAAGATCTCGAAGACTTTTATGCGCGTGGATGAGAGCCGGGTATCCGAGCCGCGCCAGAAGGGAGAATTCCCCGACAGAGCGATCATGAGTGGTACGTGCCGCGAGAGGACGCCGGCGGCCCGGATGGCGGTCTCTTCGTCCGGTACGGCCACGTGGACGTGCAGCCCGTAGATCGCCTGGGTCCGGGCGACCCAGCCCATTTGTTCCTCGACTCTCAGGTGGTGTTCGCCCTTCGTAAACGGTTGCTCTACCGGGTTCGAGAACGGGTGGGTTCCGGCGGCGGCGAGTCTTACACCGCAGTCCCGTGCCAATCCACCTAGCTTGCTGCGCAGGAGGGGGAGTTCCTCGCCGAGTTCTGCGACGTTTCCGAACACCGGGGAGACCAGCTCCACGCAGGACTGGGAGAGTTCCGAGGTGATCCAGGGTAATCCATCCGCTGCGGCGAGTACGGCATCTATCGCCGGGGTCAGCTCCCGGCTATCGGGGTCGACAAGTTGGAATTCTTCTTCAACTCCTACTGTGTGAGCTTTTGTAGCGCCGAAGTTGGCTTCCATTCGGGCTACTCTACAGTCCTTGCGGACTCAACTCTAGTGGCGGCTCTAGTTATGGCGGGGTTTGCGGCCCAGGGTGGCCCGAATGCGCCGGGCGTCTTCGAGGTCTCGAACGGCGTCGAAGAGTTGGCCTTCGGGTACGGTAGCGTGCCACTGCTGGGGCTTGTAACCGTAGCGGCGCTTCAGTTCCCGAACGGAGTCCGTGGTGTAGCGGAGGGCGTAGGCCAGCCTACGCGTCTCGTGGGGCTGGCGCGGTAGCAGACCGTTTCGCGCCTCGGTCCACCAGGAGATCTCCGGTATGGATGTTTGATCTCGGAGCAGCAAGTTCGACTCCCACTCGACTCGCAGGGCGTTCATCTCGAAGGTTCCGGGGAGCACGTTTAGTGGGCCCAAGTAGAAAGCGTCATCGATCCGGAACCCGAAAGAAAGTTCGAAGCGTTTCTTGGGATATTCCTTAAGGAGTCTCTCGTAGCGGGAGCGGAGTGCGAGTAGTTGCTCGTCGGAGTAGGCTCGGAGTCCGCCCAGCGTAGGACGGCGAGGGTCTAGTCCCCCCCGACGCAGCATACGGGCGAATGAGTCGTAGGAGCGGAGGTTTCTCAGCAGCCAGATCAGGAACCCCACTATCGGCAGCGCGAAGCACACAGCCATCGTCGCGAAGAACATCCACTGCGGTGGTGTAATTCCCTGACCTTCGACCTTCCGCTGTCCGAAAAGGTTATAGAGGAGTACGACGGCGGTGGTGAGCGTTATAAAGGCGGTGAACCCGACCAGGAAAAACGCGCCCAAACGCCGAAACGGTGGCGAACAGGCCGCGGCCAACCCCTCCCAGATCAAACGCTCCTCTCCGACTTCGAAAGAGGTTTTTTGTACCTTCTCCATAGGAGCCAGTATAACCAAAAGCCCAGCCCCGGGAGTGGGTGAAATATCACGGGAACGGAGGAACCCGGACTGTCTGCTACAGAAAAAGCCGTCCGGCTCTTACGCGGCTTGTTCGCGGGCCAGCTTACTCTGCTGGGAAATGAGCCGGTCGAGCCAAGCGAGTCTTTCATCTTCCAGGGTTCGCTCAGCATTGACGTACCAGTTGAGTGCTTCACGATGATGGCCGAGGCGTCGATTCAATTCACCGACCAGATACGTCGTTACGGAGAGTTCACGACCGTAGAGCCCTTCGTTTTCGAGGGCGCGCATGAAGTAGCGGACGGCCCTCAACTGAAAGGTGCTCTCGAAGGGTTGCTCCTGCTCCTTGCGGCAGACCCACGAAGCCCGGAGGCAGAGGTCGCCCAATGGCCGCGCCCGGAAGCCACGCTCCTGGCCGCAGATCTCTGCGGCGTGAAAGGCGAGCCACGGCGGAGGACTCGTCCGGAATACCCGGAGCAGTCCGTCTTCCCCGAGGCGTTCTTCCAGGTCGTGGCGTTCGTCGGGGGTGAGATCCAGATCGTTGAAGTCTTCTTGAGAAGCAAAGGAACACGCCGGACACATCGTTACGGCGCTCTGTATAAAACGGGAACCGTCGGAGACTCGCCCCGGAAACCTGGGACAGAGATCCGTCTCCCGCCCAACCGTGGCGAAGGCGCCGACCCGGGGCGCGCGAAATATATACCTGCACGCGGGACACCGGACGTAAGCCTGTTCAACCTCTCCCATGCGCCTCCCCTGCACCGCCGTGTTTGTCGAAGAACGTGATGTATTTCTGATACAAGATACGCCCGAGTTTACCATAGCTCCGGGCTTTACCGGTCTCTATATAATGGAATGCGAGCGCCTTGAGACGTGTACCGAAAGAGAGGACATCTTCGACATGGAGCAACCCAAAAGCGAAGCCGAAGTAGCCCTGGAGCTAATGCGGCTGGTGCTGGAACAGGCCGGTAGCCGCCGACTCTCCCCGACCCGGACCCTCGCTCTCTACCACCTGTGCAAAGAAGCCGTCGCCTACGCGCCCGAGGGCTCCGTCACCGCCGACTACCTCGAAGACAACCTCAAAAAACTGTTGCAGTAGGCTCCACTTTAGACGCACTTGTGGCGGAGCACTGGCGCACACTATTATTCTTGTATATTGTTATCAATAATAACTATCCGGCGTCTTCTGCTCGACGTACGGTTTTAGTGCTCGTGCCCCACTGAAAGAGGAGGTCCAATGGGTAAGAAGTTTCGGTTGATGGTCCTTATGGCCGTCGTGGTGGTAGTCTCGGCTGCCTGCGGTGGCGGGGGCGATAGTGGTGGTAGTGGTGGTGGAACCAGTGGTAGCGGTGGTGGCGATACCGGTGGCGGAAGCCAGGGAGGCGGCAGTGAAGATGTCAAGCCTGCGATGGTTACCGACGTCGGCGGCCTCGGCGACCAGAGCTTCAACGACTCGGCGAACGCGGGCCTGGAAAGGGCGGCTGAAGAGTTCGGTGTAGAGACTGAAGTTTTGGAATCTGGTGCACCGGCCGACTATACGAACAACCTGACGCAGCTCGCCGACAACGGCTTTACTCCGGTCTTCGCCATCGGCTTCCTGATGACCGACGCGCTCACGGAGATCGCACCGCAATATCCCGACACCAACTTCGCCATAGTCGACTCGGTGGTCGAGGCGGACAACGTGGCGAGCCTGACTTTCCGGGAGCAAGAGGGAAGC
>JBARZO010000265.1:0-2038 GCA_049650165.1 Rubrobacteraceae bacterium | reverse complement strand
ACATTACGAACCTGGGCACGATGGTACTTCACCGACCTCCCGGACCAATCGTAGCGCAGTCACCCTTCGGTACCAGCAGATTCTCCCACCTGTTCGCCCACAAACCGTAGGACTTGCGCCGGAACCTCGTGCTTGTCGCGTGGAAATCGTCTTTCTCCGGCGAAAAACCTGAGCATCACGGCGAACCCGAGCTTCGTATGGCCCGTCTTCGCGCCGACCAGCGCAAGCTCGTCCGGGGACAGCGTCCACCGCTCGACCAACTCTTCTTCGGTCCAGTTCCGCTTCATTTGAAATCCCCTCCGGTCCCGACGTATTCTGTGGTCAGATTGCCTCTTTCAAATCATCCTCGAAAAAGTTCCTACAATGACCAGTGCCGGAACTTACATCGTCAGAAGGTTTCTTCGGGTCGTTTTCAATGGCGCCGGATGCACCAAAAATGTTGCGAAGTTCATTTTCCATGAACAAAACTGGCACTTTTTTATCGGCTCCCACTTTTTGGACCGCAGCTCACAACCATCGGTATAACGCGAGCCTTACGTCCTGTGCGGCCCATCTCCTGCCTGGTCTTACTCAGGCGTCTCTCTTGGCGAAAGACACATAGGCCGCCAGGAGTAATCCCGCCGCCCATACGAGCAGCACGAGGGTGGCAGCAACTGGCGCCAGGTACTCGGGGCTGCTCGGAGAAGCGGAGCCGGAGAGGCAGTGCAGCGCCGAGGCCGGCAGTCCGGGTAGGAGGAACTCTCGCCACCACTCCGGCAACGCCCCTACGAGCGCCGGCACGGACATGATAGCCAGTACCGCAGCGATGGCCCAGCCCGCGCTCCTGGTAATGAACGCGAAGGCTACAGCGAGCAGGGAGTAGAAGGGCACCATCAGCGCGCTACCGAGGACCAGCTTCAGTAGCCGCGGGTCAGCCGGGTCCATCACGGACACACCTTGCACCACTAGAACGATCTGGCCCACTCCAAACGTCACGACGGCCGAGAGTACACCGGCGGTCAGGGCGGTCACCGCTAGCACGGTCGCTTTCGCCGCAAGTACCCTTAGCCGGCGCGGCGTGGCCGCCAGGGTGAGCCGGATCATGCCGGTCGAGTATTCCGACGCTACGGCGCTGGCGCACAGTATGATGAGAACCAGGTTCGCGAAGTCTACGCCCAGCAGGCTCGTCCCGGCCACGTCGATGGTATTCATCTCCGCAAGCGAACCTCCCCGGGTGACGCCGGTGGTAAGCAAGAAGATTGCCGACGCGCCGGCAGAGAGGACCAACGCGAGCGCCAACATCGCGCGGATGAATCTTAGCGTCCACAGCTTGGTCCACTCCGATGCTAGGGTCTCGGCAAGTCTCGGCGTTGCCGGAGGTGCGGACGTGCGTTCTGCAGTGGTTGACATCTCAAATTCCTTTGTCTTCGTTCGGCGTGGTGGCGGCATGTGCAGCTTCGGCGGAACCGTTGGATCGGTAGGTGACGCTGTCGTGGGTGAGCTCCATGAACGCGGCCTCCAAGCTTACCCGTCGGGGTGTAAGCTCTTGTAGCCGAACCCCGTTCGCCGCGGCGATCTCGCCGACGTGCGGGGCGTCCATGCTGCCCACTAGTAGCCCACCCTCGGCGTCGCCCTCGACAGAGGCGCCTTCGGCGGAGAGCAGTTCGGATAGCCGCGCAGGCTCCGGAGAGAGCACCCTCACCTGGTTGCCGGTAGCTTTCTCGGTAAGCTCCGCGACGTCCACGTCCGCGACTAGGCGACCACGCCCGATAATCACCACACGATCAGCGGTCTGCTGCATCTCACCCATTAGGTGGCTCGATACCAATACCGTTCGCCCCTCCGCAGCAAAATCCTTCATCAGGTTCCGGACCCACTGTATGCCCTCCGGATCCAGCCCGTTTACCGGCTCGTCAAATAGCAGTGTCGCTGGATCCCCGAGTAGCGCGGTCGCTATCCCGAGTCGTTGGTACATCCCCAAAGAGAAACCACCAACCCGCTTGCCGGCCACCTCAGTCAGTCCTACGAGGTCGAGAACCTCCTCTACCCTGTTATTGGA
>JBARZO010000264.1:0-1830 GCA_049650165.1 Rubrobacteraceae bacterium | reverse complement strand
CCGCAACCGGAAGGCCCCACCAACACACAGATCTCCCCTTCAGGAATTTCGAAGGAGAGATCCTTGACTACTCGGTCTTCGGAACCAGCGTAGCTTTTACTGACCTCTTTAAACTCGATCATTGCATCTCCCGTACTTCCAGGGATAGAAACCGTTGCTGCAGGCTTTTCTGAAACTTCCAGACATCATGATGACCTTTCCTGAATCCTCCTAGAGTGGGTACACTGGCGGATAAGTATAATCCATTGTCTGAGCTATCAACCCCCCTTTCCGCAAATCCTCATACAATTCTGGTATACACCAGGGGTGCCTTACAGCAAAGATAAACAGCGGGTAGTCCTGGCCGGTGGCGGCCACGCCCATCTGCATTCTCTGCTCAACACCGCGCAGTTCGTCGAGCTTGGCTGCGATGTGGTACTAGTCAATCCGTCACCGTACTTGTACTACTCGGGGATGGCGACGGGTGTGATCTCCGGCACTTACACGCCCGAACAAGACCGGATAGACGTCCGCCGGCTCGCCGAGCGCGGTGGAGGCCGTTTCGTAGAGGGTCGGGTAGTAGGAGTCTTGGGAGAAACTCGCGAGGTTCTACTGGAAAACGGGGAGCGGATGCCTTACGACTACGCTTCTCTCTGTATCGGGAGCGAAGTAGCCGGCTCTTTCGAGGACGAGAGCCGCATAGTCCCCGTGAAGCCGGTAGAGAACACCGCGGAGATCCGGAGGCGCATACTTCGACACGAATGCCCCGGCGGACCTAACGTGCTGGTGGTCGGTGGTGGGGCTGCAGGCTGCGAAATAGCCGCCAATGCTGTCAATCTGATGCGTCAGAAGAATCTCGGAGGACTGGTTACGATCGCCGAGGCTGGCCCGGCGCTATTGGGCGACTCTCCTGAGAAGGCCCGGCGGGAAATCACTTCTTATTTCCAAGAACGTGGTGTACAAGTCCTCACGAAGGCACCGGTAGTTTCGTATGCGGATGGTGTGGCCGAGATTGGGGCGGGGCGCAAGTTCGAGGTGGATCTGCTCGTGTCGTCGGTAGGCATAGTTCCCCGGGCACTCAAACAAGGCTCCTACCTGCTGACCGGCGAAGATGGCGGAATGTGGGTGAACCACTACTTACAGAGTGTCAGCGACCCGCGGATTTTCGGTGGAGGAGATTCTATTTCCTTTCGAGGAGAAGCTCTACCTCGCCTTGGAGTCTACGGTATTCGGCAGGGGCCGGTGCTCTTCCGCAACCTGCTCGCAGCCGTGGAAGGGCGCTCGTTGGAAACATACGAGCCCCAGAAGCGTTACCTCTATATCTTGAATTTCGGCGACGGGGCCGGGCTTGCCGTCTACGGCGCTCTTTCCTGGCGGGGACGTTTGGCGATGATGCTCAAGCACGCTATAGACCGCAGGTTTATGAAACGCTACGACGTCTGAAACCGCTAGTTACGTCTCCCTATACCTAGCAGAAAATAAAGGAGAAAGTAGCCCGCGACGGCGACAATGGCGACGGAGTAGAAGTTGTTCGGGTTCAGGAGGTCTTCCTGGCCGGCTGGAATTGGAACTACGCTTAGTAAGGCTTGCGCCGGAGACTCCAGAAGGGTTCCGAGACTATAAATGACTTCGGTAAGGCTGTTAGTGCCCGCCTCTAAGCCGGCGTAGACGATGCCTATGTGGAAGAGGATCACCAATATCACAAATGCGAGTATCGTGCGGATCAAAGCCAAAGATTCATCTCCTCCCGCTAGGACGCGGTCTTCCGGCCACGACCGTCACGCTTTTTCTCCGACAAGTCTTCGCGCGAACCGCTACTACGCTTCGAGTGAGCCCTACTCATACTCAGAC
>JBARZO010000263.1:0-7292 GCA_049650165.1 Rubrobacteraceae bacterium | reverse complement strand
TCTGGAAGGGAGATCTGGTCCGGCGACATCGCTTTGGACCCGATTCGCCATCTGGTTTACCGGGGAGACGAGCGCATAGATCTGACCGCTAGAGAGTTCACGTTGTTAGCGGTTCTCATGCAGCGTCCGGGACAGGTCTTCTCGCGCTCGCTGCTGCTCGACACTGTCTGGGGGTTCCCCGGTGAAGTCTCGACGAGCGTGGTCGAGCTATACGTCTCCTACCTCCGCAAGAAACTCGACCGCAACGGCGAGCCTTCCCGAATCCGCACCGTGCGCGGTGTAGGTTACACCTTCGAGCCCCAATCCTGAGTAGATTCCTGTGATCGAAAGCATCCGCCGCCGACTGACCCTAGGGTACGTTGGAATCCTCGCGCTCATCCTCATTCTCTTCGGCGTCATCGTGGTAACCATATTCTCCGCCCAGCTCACCCGCGAGCAGGATCAGCGCCTCCTCACGAGCGCCCAGGGAGCGGTTCGCTTCGTGATTAACCCGGATTCCGGAGAACCTGAAAGAAATGGGCCGCCCGCGAGTGTCCGGCAAGAGCTAGAATCGTCCGGAGATTCCCCAAGTGCCGGCCAAAATATCGTGGCGGATATTGGCGTGTATGTGGTTCCGCCGAAGACTTCGTCCGGCGCTACGGATTCGGACTCCGACATCTACGGTAGAGTTCCCGGACCGGGTGGCTACTCGTCGTCGGATCTCGGTCTTCCGTTTCGGGATGCGGCCCATGAGGCCGAACGAGCGGGTGAACCTGGCTTCCAGACCGTAGAAGCAGCCGAAGGTAAAGTGGAGGTTGCGAGCCTACCCGTGCGAGATGAATCCGGCGAGGTCGTGGCCGTCGTACAGGCTGCTCAGATGCGCTGGGCCGTCACTGGTACGGTAAACCGTTTGATCCTAGTCCTGGTTCCGGTCGGTGTGGGGAGTCTGCTACTAGCAGGAATCGGCGGTCTCTTTATCTCCCGCCGGGCGATGCAACCGGTGCAAGAGTCATTTCAGCGGCAACGCACCTTTGTGGCGGATGCTTCGCACGAGCTGAAAACTCCGTTGGCCCTGGTCAAGATAGGCTCGGAGGTCATCAAACGCAACCCCACAGACCCCGAAAACGAGGAGATAGTAGACGACCAGCTCTCGGAGATTGAGCGGATGCAAGACTTGCTCTCCGGCTTGCTGGTTCTGGCCCGGCTCGATGCGGGTAAGCTGGATGTGGAAGACAACCCTTTCGACCTCTCGATCATCGCCGTCGAAACGGCGGAGCGCTTCGTCAAACGGGCGGCGTACGAGGGCGTGCATCTAGCGATGGTGGTTCCGGAGCAACTCCCTACTCACGGCGACCCGGATCGCACCGCCCAGATCCTTACCGCTCTCCTGGATAACGCTATCCGCTACACTCCAAAGGGAGGAACAATAACCGTCTCCGGCCAACGGCTCGGTGACGGTGTCGAGGCGAGGGTAGAAGATACGGGGCCGGGGATATCCGCGGGACATCTGCCGCACATCTTCGACCGTTTCTACCGCGCGGAGGAGGCCCGCACTCGTGCAGGCGGAGGTAGTGGACTGGGCCTCTCCATCGCCCGAGATCTCGCGGTTGCCCAGAACGGAGACCTCTCCGCACGTAACGTTGCGGATGGCGCTGCAAAAGCCGAGTCCGGAGCCATCTTTTGCCTCAAGTTGCCGGCGAAGTAGCGCTCTATTGGGAAAGGGATGATTCCAGGAGGCCGGGCCGACGCTTCCCGAAGCCGCAACGGTCACGGCGGAGCCGGCTTGGGCCTAGCTCTCACCCGTCAGATCGCCGAACAGCACAGCAGCACCGTCAACCTCATCCCCACGCCTGTAGGAGGCGCCACCTTCACCTTTACGCTCCCGCTGGAGGTCGCAGTTTCGACTTGACCTGCAGTTCGTTCAGCCTACGGGAGAGAAGGCACGCTCCGGGTCGGCGGGACCAGGGTTCGCCAGGGCGTCGAAGACTAGCTGCTGGGCGAACGGGTCGTTGTAGATGTTCTGGTGGGTGACGAGCAATCCCCCGTTGTAATCCTGGAGGGTTATATTCTCAGTACGTTTCTTGCCCCGGAGGAAACACCGAGTGTAGGGGATGATGATCTCGTCGTCATCCGTGGCGATCTGGGTGAAGGATCCTTTACCCGGCGTGTCGTCACCCCGGTTGAGCTTCGTAATGAATTTGGAGCCGGCCTGCTGCTGTTCACACGCACGGCACGGGTTCGAGATGCCGAGGGTCGCCTGGAAATCTGCCTGTTGAAGCTCCGTACCGTAGTTAGAGGGCGCTATACCGACCAGATCCTCCACCTTCTTCTTACCGCCGAGGTTCTTGATCCAATACCGCGGCATCATCCCACCCTGGCTGTGGCCGACGAGCGAGACCTTCTCTGCTCCCGTGTAGCCCAGCACGTTATCCACGAACACCCCGAGCTCTTGCGCAGAGTCCTTGATGTCATTTAGCCCGCGGTTCCCGTAGTTGAGCGCGAAAACGCAATATCCCATTTCCTTCAATTGAGGTGAGAGAACGGCCCAGTTCTGGTCCATCGTCTCGAAGGTCCCGTGCACGAGCACCACAGGATAAGGACGCGCCGCAGTCGGCTCACACGGCACGTTGGCGCCGGGCGGCGGGGTTCCTTCTTCGACGAGAAAGTCCGGGACGGTCGTCTGCGCCTCAGATTGCCCGGCAAAGACGAGCATGCTTACAAAGGTGGCGACCAACAAAGAGAGCCCCACATAAAAGATCCTGGACCGATGAAACCCGGACGAAGAGTCTCCAACCATTTGCCTCATGTACACGCCTTTCTCCACTACGATTTTTTAATTTTCAAAGAACGCTCCCCATTATCTACCCCCCGACGCCCCGCGCAAGTCCTCCCCGAAGAGGACATCGAATGATTTCGTAGCCGGCATCGTACAATCAGGGGGTGACGAGCCAACTCTTTCGTACAATCTTAGATCCTCCACACACCCTCGAACTTGGTTAATTCGTTCGTAAAGCTACTGGTCTTCCTGACCCTGGGCGGCGCCGCACTGGCCGCAGTGTTCTGGAGCTTGGAGAAGGTACGCTGGGAAGAGCCCGCCTGCCCGCGAGGCGTTGGTCACGGCTTCGGCGCACTACGTTGGTTGGAAGATCGCGACGACACTCCGCCCACCAACGACACCCAGCGGCTCCTGTCAAATCCGGACTTCGGCGCCACCCCCGAGGCGACCGGCGACCTGGAGGCCGGAATAGTGGATGGGCGGCTCATCGCGACCCTCATGACCGTGACGGAGGAACACAGCATCTGCGTCCAGACCTTCAAAGAAGGCCATCGCTTTCTGCCGAACACGGAGGATGGACCCAAAATCCCCGAAGGCTACGGCGGAGCGGGCGGGCTACCCAACACCCATTACTTCGGACGCGCCACCGACATCTACTACATAGACGGCGAACCCATCCAGGACAACGGCACGAATCCCGCCGTTCTGGAAGTGGGCCGGACACTCGCCAACCTCCCGCCCGAA
This sequence comes from Rubrobacteraceae bacterium, assembly GCA_049650165.1. GTDB lineage: Bacteria > Actinomycetota > Rubrobacteria > Rubrobacterales > Rubrobacteraceae > SIRX01. The sequence goes on along the minus strand of JBARZO010000263.1, from coordinate 3,793 downwards.
CGACGCCCGGACCAGATCATCGGCCCCCCTGATTGGACGCAGCGCCTCGGCTACGAATGGGCCTCCGGCTGGGTCATCTCCCAGGAACAACTCGACCTGCACGAAGACCATCTGCACATCGGCTACCGGGACGAATCAGGAACCAATAACCTACAGTAGCCACAGCAATAGCCGGGCGGGAACCAACGGTAATTCACTCCGGTGGCAAGGCTGAGCCCCGTAGGTTTTGAGGATTCCAGCATGGATCCCATCCCCGGCGGCAAAGTCTCCTATAATTGACCGGAAATCTAGCAGAGAGAGGCGGAAGCTATGGACTTCTTGAGAAAGTACGTTCCCAAAAACTTCGAGAAGTATCTACAGGGAATAAATTTCCCGATCGACAAACAGGATTTGGTCGGCAAGCTGGAGCAAAACGGCGCACCGGGCATGGTAGTGAGCCAGATAAGCAAACGTCTCCCCGAAGGCCAATACCAAAGCCCACAAGACCTGATCAAACACCTCAAAGGCTAGACTACATAGCATCCACCAGCGACTGTATCCGGCCAGATCTCCACCCCAACCCTATCCTTTACCATCTCTCGCCCGTAGCGGGTCTGCGCGTTCAACCGGTAACTCTCACTCACACCGAAGCACCGTGAAAGCCTCAAAGCCGTGTCCGCGCTTATGCCAAGCTGCCTCCCGAACGATAGCGACGATGCGTTGCTACGGTACACCTGTATCTTTTGCCAGCCGGTAGGCGGTTATCCCCATCGGCTCCAGGAACTCTTCCCGCAACAACTCTCCCGGATGCACCGGGTCCATGACCTTTTCAGCCGCCATCCTGCTCCTTTCTAATGGTAGTCTACAACCCTTTTACAAATTTACTAAATATATGTGTTATATTTGGAAAAGACGGGAGGTTGGTTTGATGGCACAGTTGCACTTGTACGTTCCTGACACGACGGCAGAGCTGCTCAAGCGTCGGGCTGAGGAGCGTGGGTTGACGCTCTCCAAGTACCTGGCCGAGGTGGTGAAACAGGAGGTGAACGGAGAGGAATGGCCGGAGGGCTACTTTGAAGATGTTCTGGGCGGATGGGAAGGTGAACTCCAGCGACCGCCGCAGGGTCTCTACGAGGAGCGCGAGGATCTCTCGGACGAAATCGGCCAGAGTCTTTGAGGTTTCTTCTCGATACCGACGCGGCCATAGCCCTCATTAAAGGGAAGCCGCAGGCGGTAGAGTGGTTGCGTCGGCGGGCTCCGGCGGAGGTGGTGATCAGCTCGGTGAGCAAGGCCGAACTCTACTATGGGGCCCGCAAAAGCGAGCGTGTCGAACACAACCTGGGGGTGCTCCACAGTTTCTTCGGGCCTCTCCGTAGCCTCACCTTCGACGACCGGGCGGCCGAGGAGTGCGGCGTCGTAAGGGCGGACCTGGAACGGGCGGGCACACCCATCGGCCCGAATGACCTTCTGATCTCCGCACTGGCCCGCTCGCGCGACCTCACCCTCGTGAGCCTCAACCGGCGGGAGTTCAGCCGGGTTGCTGGACTCCGCCTAACTAGCTTTGAAGGCTCTGTATAAACGGCAAACGCTTGGAGAAGAAGTGTCCAGAGATCTAGGCCGAAGCCAGAGGTTTCACCTCTTCTTCGATGCGATCCGCAATCTCCATCTTTTTCATCTCCAGATCGTAGCGAGCCTGGAGATTTGCGAACAACTCTGGCTCTACGTCGAACAGACGCCCCAACCGTATTGCCAGCTCATCGCTGATACCCCGCTCCCCGCGCAGGACTTCGTAGACTTTCTGCTCGTTCGTGTTTAACTCACGGGCCAGCTTGTAGCCGCTCATCCCGAGAGGCTCCAAGAACTCCAGATGCAGCACACGACCGGGATGCAGCGGCGCGAATTCTCTTTTCTGCGTGGTCATCTTCGCCTCCTTTGGCTTATTCTCCCTACTCATGGTAATCCGTTACCTCGACTTCGTAAGCGTCTCCGCTCTCCCACCTGAAACATACTCGGCATTGGACGTTTATCCTGATCGAGTGCTGTCCCTCCCTGTCTCCCCGCAGAGCTTCGAGGCGGTTGCCAGGAACCTTACCCAACGTATCCAAACTGGGCGCGGCATCGAGAGTCTGTAGCTTCGACAGGGCCCGCTCCCGTAACGGCGTCGGCACCTTCGACGGCTTCCCGTCGAACAGCTTCTTGGACTCCTTGTCCGCCCATCCTTTTATCATCCACGATATACTAACGCGCGTCGTTAGTAAAATCCAGGCTTCCCGAGGTGTCCTTGCAAGGCTACAAACCGAGCATCTCGCAAATTACTAGCGCACAATCCTTCGACGACCGGGCGGTCGAGGAGCAGGGCATCATAAGGGCGGTCCTGGCAGACCGATTCACGATGTCTGAGACGCATGGCTGGAGGCAGGCCTATTTTCTGGCCGTATGGCGGTGATTATTGGCGATCCGGTTCGTAAACGAGCGCAACGACGCCTGAGCTGAACGACTGTGAGTCCAAAAGCTTCAACGTCGCAGGGACACCCTCTTCAAACAAGCGCTTGCCTTTGCCCACAACCACCGGATAGACAAGGAGCCGATAGCGATCTACAAGATCATGCTGCATGAGCGTTTGCACCAGCGTGGCGCTGCCGTGGACCGTGATGTCCTTACCGTCCTGCTGCTTGAGGTTGGAGATCTCTTCCGCGATGTTGTCTTTGATCAGCGTCGAGTTGTTCCACTCCAGGGGCTCTTCGAGGGTCTGAGAGACAACATACTTGCGCACGCTGTTAAAGTAATCCGCCCCCTCATCCTGGCTCTCCGGCCAGACCGCCGCAAACCCCTGATAGGTCACGCGTCCCAGGAGTAAGGCATCGCTGCCGGTGGACTCTTCGCCTTTGAACTCCGCGATCTCATCGTTCCAGTACTTGAACGTCCACTGAGGCTCTTCCACAACGCCATCCAGTGACACGAATTCGGTGACGACTATTTTCCGCATGGTGGTCTCCTTTTGTCATCCGCCTTCTGTACCGCAATCATAAGGCAGCAAAGGGACAGAGCCTTGGAAAAAAGCGCAAACTATTAGGCCGTGTTTTTCCGAGTGATCTGCGCGGGCGTTCTTCCGATAAAGCGCCTCAGCGAATTGGTCAGATGTGCCTGATCGAAATAGCCCAGCTCGAAGGCAGCGTCTGAAATGCGTGTACCTCGTTCGAGCAGCGAGGCGGCGCTGCGGACGCGTTCGATCTGCCGAATCGTCTTGTGGGTCAGTCCGGTTGCCCGTAAGAAGCGGTACTGTAGGGAACGTATCGACATCTCGGGCGCGCATCCTCGCATCGCTGCCTCGACCACCGGATCACGCACGAGTACTTCCTGACGTACAAGCCGGTCTACGAACACATCGGCGTTTTCAAAGGTCGGAAGTTCCCACACAGAGCCGTGTAGCCAGAAGCAGTTGCTCGACGTTCTGGGAAGCGTCGCATCCTGCCTATCCCGAAGGGCTTTTACAGGGAGATGGGGCATGAACGTGCCAAGTTTGAAGACGATGCCAAAGAACTCGGCGTCGGCGGGGAAATCTGCTTGTGAGGCTTTGGTCTCTGGACCACGCGCGGTGATCATTGTCTCGCCGTCTACGCTCGTGATCACCATCTCCCAGTTGCTGGCAGCTACCGAAGTAAAAGTACCGGCGTGTTCGCTGCGCGTGCGCCAGACCATTTCGACCATAGACGAGTTTACCGACCTCTCGTCAAATACAAATCCCATGATATCTCCCGTAGGAATAGCAGAACCATTTGATCTACCGCCGTTGGGCATTGTCTGAGCGCAGCAT
>JBARZO010000262.1:0-9523 GCA_049650165.1 Rubrobacteraceae bacterium | reverse complement strand
GCTATACAGCTGTTCGAGATCCAGTTCCTCTACGCCGCCACCATCTTGACCATCCTCAACAGCATACTGCTCATATCCGTCAGCCTGGCTACGCCGGCGCCGTCTGGCGAGCAGGTGGATGAGTTGGTCTGGACTCCGGCGTTGCTGCGGGAAGAGTCCCGGGAACTAGCCGGGAAACCCTGGTACTGGAACTATCGCTACTGGTCCGTGGCGATGCTCGTGCTCATCGCCGTCATAGTGATAATCTTCTTCTAATGTTCCAGACCGCCCGCCCACGGCCTTCGTAGGGCGGGCGGTCTTCTGAAAGGAGCCCGGCAGTGGAGAAGGAACAACAAACAAAGGACGACGGCCGCTACATCATCTTCTACCATTTCGAGGACGAAGACGAGGAGAGAGAAGGGGAATGAACGAGCTCCGCTGGAACCCGACGGCGAAAGAGTGGGTAGCCTACGCCACCCACCGCCAGGACCGCACGTTCCATCCGCCGCCGGAATACTGCCCTCTCTGCCCCACGAAGAGCAAGGACGACTTCCCGACCGAAGTCCCCCGGTCTTCCTACGAGATAGTCGTCTTCGAGAACAAGTTTCCCTCCTTCGTCCCCGAACCGTCGGAGCTTGAAGAGAGCGGCAGTGAACTCACGCCAACAGCGCCGGGACAGGGCTTGTGCGAGGTCGTCCTCTACACCGATGACCACTACGCCACGCTGGCCGAGATGAACGAAGAACACATCAGGAACCTCGTTGACGTTTGGGCCGACCGCTACGTGGAGCTCGGCGCCCGGGACTTCGTGGACTACGTCTTTATCTTCGAGAATAAAGGCGAGGTCATCGGTGTAACGCTCGCCCACCCGCACGGCCAGATCTACGCCTACCCCTTCGTCCCGCCCATTCCGGCAAAAGAACTTGAAGCCGCCCGCGAGTATCGCGAAAAGCAAGAAGGCTGTCTGCATTGCAACGTCCTCTCTCAAGAGCACGAGGACGGCCGGCGAATATTGGCGAAAGGCGAACACTTTACGGCCTTCGTCCCGTTCTACGCCAGCTTCCCCTACGAAGCGCACGTCTACGCCCGTCGGTGTGTATCATCCATAGCTGACCTGAACGGCGAGGAGCGGCAGGATCTGGCCCGGGTACTGAAACGCCTGCTCGCGGGCTACGATAACCTCTTCGGCTTCTCGCTGCCGTACATGATGGTCATGCATCAGGCGCCGACGGACGGTGGAGATTACGAAGGTGTGGCGCACTTCCACATAGAATTCTATCCGCCGAACCGGACTGCAGAGAAGCTCAAATACCTTGCCGGCAGCGAGACCGGGGCCGGAGTCTTCGTCATGGACGTAGCCCCCGAGGACACCGCCGCCGAACTGCGGACCAAGATCGAGGAGGCCGCGTCTTGAAACTTCTGGTAACCGGCGGAGCGGGGTATATCGGGAGCGTAGTGACGTCCCAGCTCCTGGACGAGGGACACGAAGTGGTGGTCTTCGACGACCTTTCCAAAGGCCACGAGACGGCCATACCGGAGGGTGCGAATTTCGTCGAAGGCAACTTGCTGGATCAAAAGAGTATCTGCGACGTGCTATCCGAGGGCTTCGACGGCGTGCTGCATTTTGCGGCCCTCTCGCTGGTAGGCGAGTCGGTAGAGGAACCGGAGAAATACTACCGCAACAACGTCTGCGGGACGCTCAACCTTCTTGAGGCGATGGTCGAGTACGGGGCGAGGCGGCTCGTCTTTTCTTCGACCGCCGCTGTCTACGGGGAGCCAGAGGAAGTCCCGATCCGGGAGACCGACCCGACGCTACCGACGAACCCTTACGGCGCCTCCAAGCTGGCGGTTGACCGCATGATCGGGGCGGTAGCCGAAGCTCGCGGCCTCTCGGCGACGAGCCTACGCTATTTCAACGTGGCTGGCTCCAGAGGCTATTTCGGCGAGGACCACGAGCCCGAGACCCACCTCATACCGCTCGTCCTCCGGGCCGCCTCCGGTGAGTGGGACCACGTAGACATCTACGGCACCGACTACGATACCCGCGACGGTACCGCCGTCCGCGACTACATCCACATCGAAGACCTGGGACGGGCGCACGTCCTGGCGATCGAAGAGGAAAAAGAAGGCCACCGCATCTACAACCTCGGCAACGGCGAAGGCTTCTCCGTCCGGGAGGTTATAGAGACCGCCCGTGAGGTTATGAGAGTGGACATAAAAGCCGTCGAGGCTTCTCGCCGTGCAGGAGACCCGCCCACGCTCGTCGCCTCCAGCGAAAAGATAGCGGAGGAACTTGGCTGGAAACCGGAGAAGCCAGAGTTGTCCGCCATGATCTCCGACGCCTGGGAGTGGAAGCAGAACAACCCTCGCGGCTACGAAAGTTAGAAGGAACGAACTTGCGAGAGACAGAGCAGCGGGCCGTAGAGGCTTACAAGGAGAATTTCGGCGCGGAGCCGGAGACGGTAGTTAGTGCGCCGGGACGGGTCAACCTGATCGGGGAGCACACCGATTACAACGACGGCCACGTCCTCCCCTGCGCCGTGGAACGCCGCGTCGCCGTTGCCATCGGACACGGCGACAACGAACTCTACTCGGCGGACTTCGACGAGAAGAAGCCCGTCAACGAGGAAAAAGAAGGTGGCTGGCAAGACTACCCGCGGGGCGTAGCCTGGGCCGTAAAACAGGCCGGATACGAAGTAGGGGGGGAGTTCCGGGTAACCTTCGCCGGCAACGTGCCGCTCGGCTCCGGCCTCTCCTCCTCGGCGGCGATAGAGGCCGCCACGGTACTCGCCCTCGACGCGCTCTTCGAGCTCGGCATGGACCGCAAGCAGATGGCCTCGCTGTGCATGAAAGCCGAAAACGAGTTCGTGGGAGTGCAGAGCGGCATCATGGACCAGTATGCGTCGCTGCTCTGCGACGTAGGCCACGCCCTATTGGTCGACTGCCGCTCACTGGAAGAGGAGAACATACCCCTCGACCTGGAGGGTGCCGGTCTCGCCCTTCTCGTCTGCGACACTCGCGTCGAACGGGAGCTGGGCGACACCGGCTTCAACGAACGGCAGGAGACCACCGCCCGGGCCGCCAGGACTCTGGGCCTGGAAGCCTTGCGCGACGCGTCGGAGTCGGACCTGGAGAAGCTCTCCGGCGACGAGCTAAAGCGTGCCCGGCACGTCGTCACCGAGCAAGCGCGGGTCATGGAGGCGGTCGAGGCGCTAAAGAACGAGGACTTCGAGACGTTTGGACGGCTGCTGTACGTGTCGCACGCCTCGTTGCGCGACGACTACGAGGTCTCGGTCCCGGAGCTCGACACGTTCGTGGAGGTTGCGGAAGAAGCTGGCGCTCTCGGGGCGAGAGTTACGGGGGCGGGGTGGGGCGGCTGCGCTATAGCCCTCGTCCCTACGGACAAAGCCGACGAACTCGCGGATACCACCCGACAGAGGTTCGAGGAGCGCGACTTTGGGGAGCCCGCCTTCTACAAGTTCGTTCCGGCGGCGGGCGCGGAGGTGCTCTCCTGATGCCCATTCTCTTCGATGAAGAGCGCCGTCGTTGGGCGCTCCAGGGGAGCAATACAACCTACGGTATGGAACTGGACGAGCGGGATCGTCTACGTCACGTATATTTCGGGGGGCTCCTACCCCGCACGCAGGATTTCCCGGACGTAAGAGGCTACAGCTACCCGTTCGAGCATCCCGACGGTCCAGGACTGCGCTACGAGTACCCGGTCTGGGAAAGCCTCTACTACCGGGAGCCCTGCCTAAAGGCTACGTTCGCCGACGGTGTCCGAGATACGCGCCTGGTTTACCACGAACATCGGATAGAAGAGGGGGAAGTCCCAGAGCTGGTCGTCGTACTGAAAGACGAGCATTATCCGCTGCGAGTCGGTCTGCACTATAGGCTCTTCGAGGAGCAGGATCTGGTGGAGCGGTATGCGGTCTTGGTGAACGAGGGGACAGAGCCGATCACGCTGGAGGAAGTGCTCTCCGCCGTGTGGCACGTCCCGCGAGGATACGGCTACCGGCTGACGCATCTGGCGGGCCGGTTCGCCGGTGAGACGCAGGTGTACCAGGAGGGCGTCTCGCCGGGCAAGAAAATTTTCGAGAGCCGGCGGGGCATTACCAGCCACCACGCCAACCCCTTTTTCGCACTGGACTGGGGCGATGCTACAAACAACACCGGCGAGGTCTGGTTCGGGGCTTTGGGCTGGAGCGGCAACTGGAAGATCACCGCCGACCATGACGCCCACGGCTACCTGCAGGTCTCCGGCGGCATAAACGACTTCGACTTCTCCTGGTATCTCGCCGGTGGAGAGGAGTTCACGACGCCGTCGTTTATCGGGGGCTACACGCGGGAAGGCTTCGGCGCGGCGAGCCGCAACCTCCATCGTTACGCCCTGGATCACCTGCTGCCCACGAAAGGCCCGTTGCCCGTTCTCTACAACTCCTGGGAGGCGACCTACTTCGACGTTGACGAAGGGGGGCAGATCGAGCTGGCTGAGAAAGCGGCTTTACTAGGCGTTGAGCTGTTCGTGTTGGACGACGGCTGGTTCGGGGAACGGCACGACGACAAGCGGGGTCTCGGAGACTGGTGGGTCAACCCGGAGAAGTTCCCGAACGGCCTGAGCCCGCTCATCGAGAAAATCCACGCCATGGGGATGAGCTTCGGCCTCTGGGTCGAGCCGGAGATGGTCAACGAGGACAGCGATCTCTACCGGGAGCACCCCGACTGGGTCTACCGCTTCCCGACCCGCGAACTCACCGAGAGCCGCAACCAACTCGTCTTGAACCTGGCTAAAGAGGAGGTCCGGGAGCATCTCTTCGGCGTGCTGGACGGCTTGCTCGCGGACCACGACATCTCGTTTATCAAGTGGGATATGAACCGGCCCTTCTCAGAACCCGGCTGGCCGGAGGCTCCGCTGGAGCGGCAACGGGAAGTGTGGGTCCGGCACGTATGGGGTGTGTACGAAATCTTGCGGCGCTTGCGCGAGGAGCATCCGGGCGTGAAGTTCGAGACCTGCTCCGCTGGCGGCGGTCGGATCGACCTCGGCATGTTCCGGTTCACGGATCAGGCATGGGTCAGCGACAACACCGACCCTTACGACCGGCTCCGCATTCAGGAAGGCTTCTCGATGGCCTATCCCGCCCGGACCATGATGTGCTGGGTGGCCGACGCGGGCAAGTGGGTGAAAGGGCGGCAGAGTCCCGTCTCGTATCGTTTCCACTCTTCCATGATGGGCTCCCTGGGAATCGGCGGAAACTTGACGGAATGGTCCGAGAAGGATTTGGAAGAGGCCCGCGGGCTGATAGAGAAGTACAAAGAAGTGCGCGACGTCGTCCAGGACGGCGACCAGTATAGGCTGCTCTCCCCGAGGAAGGGCGACACCACCGCCGTCCAGTACGTCAGCCGGAACCGGGCGAGGTCCGTCCTCTTCGTGCTCCGCAGCGCCCACCAGTTCCCGGACCCTGTACCCACGATCTTCCTGCGCGGGCTCGAACCCGAAGCTCTTTACCGAACGACCGTCGAAGACGAGCCGGTGAGCGGTGAAGCCCTGATGCGACGGGGGATAAAGGTGAAACTCGAAGGCGAACTGTCGAGCGAGCTGGTTGAGATCACGGCGCAGTGAGTCGCGAGGCCCGGCACGAGAAACTCCGGGAGCTCATGGACCGGCGTGGTTTCGGGGCTCTCTTGTTACAGCGTCCCGCCAACTTTGCCTGGTATACGAACGGCGCGGACAACCGGGTGGACCACGCCGACCCCCTTGGCGTAGCGGCGCTCCTGTTTACCGCCGACGATGAGTACATACTAACGGACAATATCGAGGCTCCCCGAATGCGCGGTGAGGAAACGCCGGACTTCGAAGTGTTGGAGCATCCCTGGTACGGGGACCCTTCAGACGTCATAAAGGAGGTTGCCGGTGAGACTTTGCTGGGCGTGGATCATCCCCTCGAAGGCGCTACGGACGTTTCGCAAGACGTCGCCTCGTTACGTTACGTTCTGGACGATGAGGCCATCGAACGCTACCGGCGGGTCGGACGGGATGCCAACCGGGCGGTTTCGGAAGCGATTGATTCTCTACCCAACTATAAGATTGGTGAGCGGCAGGTGGCGGCGAGGGTGGCGGAGTCTTGCCAGAGGCGGGGACTCTTCACGCCGCTGCTCATGGCCGCCTCGGAAGAACGGATGATGCGTTACCGGCACCCGATACTCCGCTTCCCGGGGACCGCACTCGGCCGGATGATGATGGTGGTCATCTGTGCCGAGCGTGGCGGCCTGTACGCCAACCTCACCCGTATCGTCCTCTTCGAGCACCCTGGCGAGGAGGTCATACGGCGGCAGCGGGCTTGCGAGAACATCCTGCTCCGGACACGGGATGCTACCTTGCCGGGCCGCACCCTGGCTGAGGTATTCGAGGACTGCAAGAGGTTCTATGCAGAAGAAGGATTCCCCGGCGAATGGAAGAACCACCATCAGGGCGGGCTCACAGGCTACGGTTCGCGGGAGGTGATCGCCACCCCGGCGATCGATCTGGAGATAGAGCCCGGCATGGCCTTCGCCTGGAACCCTTCTCTTACCGGTGCAAAGGCGGAGGAAACCTTCATACTCACGGATTCGGGACCGGAGGTCATAACCGGCGCTTAGCTTCCGGAACCAGGTCGGGGGACGAGGATGATAGAATCGTACCGTTCGTAACTACGGGAGGCTCCAATGACAAAAAGCAAAAAGGGTGGCGGCGGGTTACTGATCACTCTTTTGCTGGCCGCCGCGATCGTGGTCATCGCCGTAGTCGTCGGCGTCGGGCTCGCCCGGTACGGTTCCAGTCTCCCGGTGGTCGGGTGGTTTTTCGGTGAAGGACGGTCTCAGACCACCACGAGCCCGGTCGTCGTGGAGGACATCCGGAAGCTCGACCAACTCGATACGGTGCGTGTGACCCAGTCCGTCGTCGTTACCAAGGAGACCGGCGGGACCGAGTTGCGGCGCTTCCTAACTGGGGAAGAGGTGATCCTGGTAGCCGTCGGTGACGTCGAGGCCGGGGTGAACCTTTCGGATCTTACGGAAGAAGACGTGCAGGTCGAAGAGAAGATCGTCACGCTTCGGATGCCGGAGCCCGAGGTTTCGTCCGTAAGCCTCGACGAAGAACAAACCCGTCTCTACGACCGGGACCAGGGCATCTTGCGTCTCCGCCCAGACGAGACCCTCGTAGAAGAAGCCCGTGAGGACGCCCAGGACGAACTACTTGCCGCCGCCCGCCAGAACGACATTATGTCAACCGCCGAACGAAACGCCGAAGACACTATCCGCACCTTCCTGACGACGCTGGGCTATGAGGAAGTGCGGTTCGAGTAACAGGGACGCTTTCTAGAGTATCCGGGGTTATCGGCCCGAAACCCGCTGTTCGTGCTCCAGTAACTTCCTCTTTAGATGTAGTCCACCGTTAAAGCCTCCGAGCGAGCCGTCAGCGGCGACTACGCGGTGGCACGGCACGATGAGCGGTATCCTATTGCGACCGTTTGCTCCACCCACCGCCCGCGCTGCGCCGGGATTGCCGATCATATCCGCTATCTGGGCGTAGCTTCGAGTCTCGCCGAACGGTATGGTCCTCAACGCCTCCCAGACCTTCATCTGCCACGGCGTGCCGGAGGCTGCAAGCGTTACGGTAAACTCGCGCCGCTCACCGGAGTAGTATTCGGAGATCTCTCTTCTTAGTTGCGCCGTGTGGGCGGAATCCTGTACAAATTCTTCGTAGCCATCCGCTAACAGTTCGTCTTCTATATTCGAGTCGTTGTTCGACTCTTCGAAGTGGGCTCGTATCAGTGACCCTTCTTCGTCGATCGCAAACGTGAGTGGCCCGGCGGGGGTTTCTACGGTGTCCAGGTATGCTCTCATGCTACTTCTCCCTTCGTTGTAGATGTATTGTCGAGGCTGGCCCAAAAGTATTGGGTGGCGTAGGCTCGCCAGGGACGCCATTGTTCGGCCATATTGGCTATGGATGCCGGATCCCCTTTGCCCCCGAGTTTTTCGACGGCGCGTCGGATGCCGAGGTCTGAGGGGAGGAACGCGTCGGGGTCGCCCAGGGCGCGCATCGCGACGTAGGAGGCAGTCCAGGGGCCTATGCCTTTGATGGATAGAAGTTGTTTCTCCGTAGATTCACGCTCTGAGCCGGGATCCAGAACAAGTTCCCCGGAAGCGAGGACTCTAGACAACCTTCGCAAAGCTTCGCGGCGGCTCTCCGGCATGCCCAGATCCTGCAGATTAGACCTGATAATACTCGACGGTTCTGGAAAGAGGTGGGTGAGGTTACTGCCGGACTCCAGGAGCGAATCCGGCATTCGCTGGTCGCAGAGCTGCACCAACTTGCCGGCGAGGGTACAGGCGCCGGCCACTGAGACCTGCTGACCTAGCACCGCCCGCACCGCCAACTCGCCACCGTCTACGCTACGCGGGACGCGCCGCCCGGGATTTTCCCGCACGAGCGGACCCAGAATCGGCTCTATGCTCAGGCTCTCCTCGATAGCTATTGGATCGGCGTCGAGATCCAGGAGTCTCCGGCACCGCGCTACCGCGGGTCCGAGATCCCTCATGTCTTCCAACTGGAGTACGCAGCGGATGTGACCCTCCCCGGCAGAGAGCGCGGCTACTCCCGCGCCATGCGGCAAACTCAGCGTGCGCCTGTAAGTAGCGCCGTCGAACTCTTCGACTCCTTGCACCGACCGGTCCCCCAGAAAACGAAGCAAGTCAGTCCCATCGAAAGGTTCTCTATAGGGCAGCCGCAGCGTGATAGCTCCCGGAGCCGTAGCACGGTCACGCCGGGGTTTTCGCCGCTGCTCCGTCGGGGGATTGGCGAAGACGGCCCGAAACGTCTCGTTGAACTGCCGGATGCTGGAGAACCCGGCGGCGAACGCGACCTCTCCGGCGGGCATATCCGTCGTCTCCACGAGCAGCCGCGCTGTGTGCGCCCTTCGCGCCCGGGCAAGCGCCAGAGGACCGGCCCCGACTTCTTCCACCAGCATCCGGCCCAGGTGGCGCTCGGTGTAAGAGAGCCTGCGGGCCAGGCCACTCACGCCCTCCCGATCTACGATTCCGTCGTTTATCAGGCGCATCGCCCGTCCCACAACGTCCGCCCGCAAGTCCCACTCCGGAGATCCCGGAACCGCATCCGGGCTACAACGCAAACATGCCCTGAAACCCGCCGCCTGTGCCGCAGCCGCCGTAGGATAGAATCCCACGTTCCGCCGCTTCGGGGTGACCGCCGGGCAGCTCGGCCGGCAGTAGATGCCGGTCGTCGTAACCGCCACGATAAACCACCCGTCGAAGCGGGCGTCCCGGCTGCTCGCCGCCTTATAGCAACTCTCGAAATCTTCGACCATAAGACAATTGTGCCACTGAACAAAGCAGATTACTGGCGGAAATCGGACATGATTGTGTAGTGTGTTAGGAACGAGCGGGACTTACCATAAAATTCGTAGTCAGTATTCCTCTTCTTGCCGGTCTTGGCGGGCTATGTATGCTCCCGGATTTTAGAGGTATTCGGCGGCGCGCTGCTTAGTCG
>JBARZO010000261.1:0-9042 GCA_049650165.1 Rubrobacteraceae bacterium | reverse complement strand
ACTTGTATAGGGTCTTGGGCATGAACCACCAGCACCGCGCAGTCGGCGACCCGCTGGGATACGAAAGCATCCCCGATAAATCCACCGTCGCCGGGGGTATCGAGCAGGTTGATCTGGCGTCCCTTCCACTCGCAAGTCGCGACGCTCATCCCAAGCGTCATCCCACGCTCGACCTCTTCTTCCATGTAGTCCAGCACGCCTTCCATAGGCCCACTGCGCCCGGACGCAAGCCCCAGCATCCCCTGCCCCAGAACGGTCTTTCCACTACCCCGATGACCGATCAAGCATACATTGCGAATTAACTCCGGCTCGACTGCCACGAGTTCCTCCTTTCTTACGCTTATCCCCTGCCGCCTATACGAAAGGCGGAACTCTTAGCTTAACCCAGCGACGAAGTCCGCGCATCATCTCCTAGCCTTTATTTCTCGCAAAAGGTTGGGGGATGCTAGACTCAAATCGTCGAGGACGGAAGTCCTCTCACGAGTCTCCATCGGAGGACGGATGCACGGCGGCGCGACGAGATTTTCTCAGGGGAATGCTGGACGGTTATTTTTACGTCTTTCACCGCATGTCGCCATCACTTCACTCGTTTATCTGCTCTGGGGCCTTCTCTCCAATATCTCCAGTGCGGCAGCGTACGTCAACGTCGAGCACGGTTTTTCGTTGCTGGCGGCTCTTGGGGCGATCGGGGGCCTCGGACACCTGGCGACCTATGCCTATCGGAATTCCCGACAACTCTCCTACGCCTGCTCTGTTTTAGGTGACCCCGGCAGCATCGAGGTTCGACGTTCCGGCGGTATTCTCCTCGATAACGCTGACTGGCCGTTGCTGGTGGCGCTTCTTTTTGGTTCTTTTTTCGTGCTCCTCGCCGGTCTCGGAGGTTGGGTCTAGCAGGCTCTAGCTAGACGCGCCTTTAAAAGAGACTAGCTTCGGGGGATCTCTCTGGTTCCCCGGTAAGGAGCATAACGTGATCGAACTATTGGGTAGTTTATTCGACCCGCTCGTCACCCTTTTGGGTTCAGGATTGCAACTCTTCCACGGCTGGGGCGCTCCCTGGTGGCTCTCCATCGTCATGCTGACTGTCGTCGTTAGAACCGTACTCTTCCCTCTAACCATCAAACAAGTGAAGAACGTGCGTCAAATTCAAGAACTAAAGCCGGAGTTGGATGAGATCCGCGAAAAGTATGGCGACAATCCCCAGAAGCAACAAAGCGCGATGATGGAACTCTACACAGACCGGAAAATCAACCCGCTGGGAGGTTGCCTGCCACTGGTAGTCCAGATGCCCATATTTCTCGGTCTGTTCTACACGATAAAAGAGTTCGAGAACCTCCAGAGCTTCACGAGCGGAGGACTTTTGTGGTTCCAGGATCTGACGGCGGCGGACCCCTTCTTCGTACTGCCGGTGATCTTCGTGCTCACCATGATGGCCTCACAGGAAATCTCGCTGAGGAACACGGCCCCCCAGCAGCGCCGGCTAATGAGGTTTCTCCCGGTGGTATTCGGGTCTTTCATGGCTCTTGGGAACTTCCCGGCGGGCCTGTTCGTTTACTGGATAGCGAACAACTTTATAGCTCTCGTTCAGAACATCCTGATCTACCACCCTCTCGAAAACAACGCCATAGATCGTGAACAGCGAGAGTAAGCAGCCTACCGGTGACCAGAATTACCAGGCCGGTCGCCGAATGGGCTATGCTACGCGGGCGACAAGACAGCCTCGAAAGGAGCATCGCAGATGGCAAAAAGCAAACAGCACCCGCTCGACAGCGACCGGGGCTTCACCACAATCGAGCAGCCGGTTGTCACGAGCATCGTCAGCGTGTTGACCCGGGAGGCCGAGAAGATTCAAATGTCCTCCGGCGGCACCCGCGTACCGGGCGACAACTCTCCAACGGTCGGTGAGTTCTTCAGCGGCCTAGTCAGCAGCGGTGACTTCACCCGCGGCGTCTCCGTCGAGGTCGATGACCGTGAGGCGGCGGTGGACCTCACGCTGACGGTACCTTACGGCGAGTCCATCCCCCAAGTAACCCAGGCCGTACGCGACACAGTAGTCCAGAAAGTCAAAGATTTAGCCGGGATAGACGTCACCGAGGTAAATATAACCGTCGACGACGTAGCGCTTTCCGAGCAATAAAACTCTTTGTAGTCCGGTACGTAACCAGTTTCGAGGCTCCGTACCGGATTTCATTTTCTTCAGCGAGATGTTTAATCTCTCAGCACACATGGAACCATGAAGCCGTATATGTACGCGACTGGGAGAGTAACAGTTTTAAGAAGTTTGTATTTGCGACAACCTTGCTGGCTATGATGCTGGTAAGCATCGCCCCGAACGACGAGCGGTCCGACAGTAGCCCCTGACTTGCTGACGGTCGTGGATGTAACGGCCACGAACAATGACTACAACGGTAGCGACACCACAGCATACACTGCCTCCGTGGTCAAGAAGACCAACCGAGAGGACGTACTCGTGGCGAAGTTCGACCTGCCGAAGGGCGTAAGAGCCCGCGACGCGGTAGGCGGCATCGTCGTTCAGGGCACGGTAGTCGCGCCGGACGACGACGGAGACGGCACGAAGGAAGCCAACTACCTCGACGAAGTCCGCAAATCCTATGGCTCAGTCCAGAAGGACACCGTCGAAGTAATAGACTAGCCAACGGCTAAAACAATCAGAAACATCAAAGCCCCCGGATTTCTCCGGGGGCTTTTGTCTGCTCGTTGAAAGTCGGGTGCTAGACGACCAGCGCCATCGGATGCTCTAGCAAACGCTGGACCTCGGCCATGTACTGGGCCCCTTCGGCGCCGTTGGCGATGCGGTGGTCGGCCGAGAGTGTCAGCTTCATGATGCTCGCCGGTACGACCTCGTCGTCCTTAAATACGGCCCGCTCCATGAGGGAGCTAACGGCGATAATAGCCGCCTGCGGCGGGTTGATAATGGCCGAGAAGCTCTCGACCCCGAACATGCCCATGTTCGAGACCGTGACCGTGCCGCCCTGATACTCCTCGGGCTTGAGGCCGCCGTCACGGGCGCGTTTGGCGAGGTCTTTGGACTTCGAGGAGATGGCAGAGAGCGTTTTGTTTGCGGCATCCTTTATGACCGGCGTTATGAGGCCGGCTTCCAGGGCCACCGCCATCGCCATGTCTACCTGCTCGTGTAGCTCGATGCCGTCGGCGGTCCAGAGGGAGTTGAGCTTCTTGTGCTCCTCTTTCGTGAGGGCGACGGCGCACGCCTTCATTACGAAGTCGTTTACGGAGATCTTCACGCCCTCTTCTTCGAGCTGACCGTTTAGCTGCTTGCGAAGCGCCATCAGCTCGGTCATGTCTACCTCTACGGTGGCGTAGAAGTGCGGTACGGTCTGCTTGGCCTCGGTCATCCGCTCGGCGATGACGCTCTGCATCTTGGTCATCTCCATGAGCTCCGTGCCCTCGGCCCCACTCGCCGCGGGAGCCTGCGCCTGCTGCGGCGCGGACGGCTGCTCGGCTGCGCCGTCTTCTTCGGCCTCTCCGCCGCCGTCTGCTTCACCGCCGGCCTGGGCTTCGCCGCTTTCCATCGCGGCCCGCACGTCCCGTTCGACGATCCGTCCCTGCGGCCCGGAACCATCTACCTTGCCGAGGTCCAGGTCGTTCTCGTTCGCCAGGCGCCGCACGATGGGCGAGGCCCGGAAGTTGCCGTCCGACTGGCCGTTTGCCTGGGCGCCGCCACCGGAAGACTCTTCGCTACCTTCTTCCTCTTCGGAGCCTTCTTCCTCTTCCGTATCTTCGTCGGTCTCGGTCGCGGTAGCCTGCCCTCCGCCGCCGTCCTCTTCGCCGCCTTCTTCGGCCTCGGATTCCTCTTCACCGCCGCTGGCTCCGCCCGCTTCGCGGTCGGGGGCTTCTTCGCCTTCGCCCTGGATAAAGGCTATGGCTTCGCCGACGGCGACGGACTCGTCTGCTTCGGCCAGGATCTGGGCGAGCGTGCCGGAGTCTTCGGCTTCGATCTCCATCGAGACTTTGTCGGTCTCGATCTCCGCTATGGCGTCACCCTCCTCTACCTCATCCCCCTCGCTCTTGAGCCACTGGAGGATGGTCCCCTCTTCCATCGCATCACCCATTTTGGGCATGATCACTTCCGGCATCTTACTTCTCCTCTATGTAAAGCACCCGCCGTGCCGCATTGGTTACTTGCTTCTCACTTGGGAAACACTCGATCTCCAGGTTCCGCGCATATGGCGCCGGGACCTCGGCCCCGCTCACCCGCTGCACCGGCGCATCCAGATAATCGAATGCCTGATCCTGAATGATCGCCGCAACCTCGCTCGCGACCCCGAACCACCGCCACTGCTCCTGTACCGCCACCGCCCGATGGGTCTTCTCGACCGACTCCACGATCGTCGCCTCATCGAACGGTCGCAAACTCCGCAGGTCTATGACCTCGGCGCTCACGCCATCCTCTTCTTCGAGCGTCTCGGCGGCCCGCAGGCAGAGGTTTACCTGCCGCCCGTAGGCGATGAGCGTTACGTCATCTCCTTCACGGGCGATGCGGGCTTTGCCGAACTCGACGGCATTGTCACCTTCTTCGACCTCGCCTTTCGTGCCGTAGAGGGCGCCGGCTTCGAGGAAGATGATCGGGTTCGGGTCTCGAACCGCAGTGAGCATCATGCCCTTCGCGTCGTTGGGCGTTACCGGAGCCACAACCTTGAGGCCGGGGAAGTGTCCGTAGAAGGACTCCAGGGAGTGAGTGTGCTGGGCGGAGAGCTGGACGCCGCCGCCGTTGGGGCCGCGGATGACCAGCGGGACTTCCACCTGGCCACCGGAGAAGTAGCGTACTTTCGCCGCGTTCTGGATGATCTGGTCAGCCGCCAGGAACGAGAAGTTCCAGGTCATCATCTCGACGATCGGCTTCATCCCCATCATCGCCATCCCGATCGCCGCCCCGGTAAAGCCACCCTCGCTTATCGGGGTGTCCATTACCCGCTGCGGTCCCCACTCGTCTATGAGGCCGTCGGTGATGAGGTGGGTTCCGCCGTAGACGCCGATGTCCTCGCCCATGAGGATGACGTTGTCGTCGTTCTCCATCTCGTGGACCATGCCCTCACGCAGGGCCTCGCGGTAAGTTTTCTCCTCGGCCACGGCTTACGCCTCCCCCATGTACTCGTCTTCGCCAGAGTAGACGTCGGTGTAGAGTTCCTCTATGGGTGGCTCTTCACTCTCGTCGGCGAACTCGACGGCTTCGTCGATAATCTCTTTGAACTCGTCTTTGATCTCCTGCAGGCCATCCTCATCCAGGGATTCGGCGTCGAGTATCTTCTGCTCCAGCAGCCCGATCGGGTCCCGCTCCCGCCACTCTTTGACTTCGTCTTTGGTCCGGTACTTCTCGAAGAAGTCCGCCGCGCCGTGTGGCGCCGTCCGGTAAGTTAGAGCCTCGACGGCGTAAGGTACTCCGGTCTCGCGGACCTGCTCCGTCACCCGCTCGGCGGCCTCCAGCACGGCTTCCACATCCATGCCGTCCACCTTCTCGTTCTCGATGCCGTAAGAGTTGAACTTGGCGGCGAGGTCCGTCATGGCCGTCGTCCGCTCGACGGAGGTTCCCATCCCATACTGGTTGTTCTCTACGATGAATACCACTGGACAACGTCCGTCCTTGCCCCAAAGGCCGGCAAGGTTGGCCGCCTCATGGAAGGCTCCCTGGCTCATCGAGCCGTCGCCGAGGTAGAGCTGGGTTATGTGATCCGTCTCCTGATACCGCTGGGCATAAGCCATCCCGACACCTAGCGGAATGTGCCCCCCGACGATGCCGTAACCGCCCATCATGCCCCGCTCCACATCGAAGAGGTGCATGGAACCGCCCTTGCCCTTTACGAGACCCGTGCCCCTACCATAAAGCTCGGCCATGACCTCTTTCGGGTCGCTGCCGAGCAGCAGGGCGTGCGGGTGGTCGCGGTAGGCGGTGATGACTTTATCGCCGTCTTTGAAGGCGTCCAGGAAACCGACGGCAACGGCCTCCTCCCCGATGTAGACGTGCGTGTAGCCGCCGACCTTGCCCTGTCGGAAACCTTTCTGGCACGCCTCCTCGAAGGTGCGTACCAGTACCATGTTCCGGTACAGGTCTACGAGACGGTCGGTGTCGGTGGCTACGCTGCCCCCGTTACCTTCCTCTTCGCGGGCCTCTACGTCCCCATTCTCTGAGTTGTCTGCACTCACTGAATCTCTCCTTCCCTTTAGGAGGTACGAACCTCGGAACAGAATAGCAGACTTCACCATATTCCACGCAAGGTTTATTACCCGTGTCATCCTATTTATCAACTTCTGTGAACCATTCTCTCACAGCCTGGAAGGCTCGCGCCCGGTGTGAGTCTTCGTGCTTGTCTTTTCCCATCTGGGCGTAGGTGCGTTCCTCGCCTTTAGGGATGAAAATTGGGTCCCACCCGAACCCGCTCTCACCTCGCGGCTCCGGGGCCAACTTGCCCGGCACGGCCCCCTCGAAAACCCGTACCGACTCGCCCGCAACACCTCCCACCACGGCGACCGCGCAGACAGCATGCGCAGTTCTTTCTGCTTCCGGCGGGATCATCCGCAAGATTCCTTCACTACCGACGCTCTGTATAAACCACTTGGTAAGAGCGCCGGGCAGGCCGTTCCAGGCTTCGATCACTAACCCCGAGTCTTCGACCAGGACCGGATGCGGCGGCGAACCGAGAAGCTCATAGGCGGCGCGGGCTTTGGCGGCGGCGACCTCCGCCACACTGAGGGATTGAATCTCCGGTACTCCGGGGGCGACGCTCTCCAACTCGAAGCCCAGTATCTCTGTGGCCTCTTGGCGCTTGTGTTCATTGGAGGTAACAAAGACGGCTCTCATAATCACGCAGTCTACAATCGTTCGTCACCGTGTGGTAGAGTCGCGCGGAATGACTGATAGACACCATCAACCGTACCGAAAAGAGGGATAGAGAGTGCCGCTCGTAGATCTCGACCGTTTCGACTTTCTCTACGCAAACCGCGTCAAGGGAATGAAGACGGCGGTAACCCGGGACCTGATGGCTACCCTCTCAAGGCCCGGCATTATCTCGCTAGCGGGTGGTTTTCCGGACACAAAGCTGTTCGGCGAGGAAGCGTTTCGTGAGATCTCCTCAAACATAGCCGCCGATTCGGCCCAGGCTCTCCAGTACGGCCCCACCGCCGGACTAGAAGCCACCAAAGACGTCATTGTGGACGTAATGGACGCCGAGGGCATCCAGGCGGATCACGAAGACATCTTCACCACGACCGGCGCCCAGCAAGGACTAGACCTCGTGGCGAAGGTATTCCTGGACGAGGGCGACGCCATCCTGTGCGAAGGCCCGACCTACGCGGGGGCGCTGAACGCGTTCGCCGCGTATCGGCCTAAGGTGCTACACGTCCCGATGGACCGGGCCGGTATGATCCCCTCCGCCGCCCGCGAAGGACTAAAGAAGGCCCGCAAGCAGGGCGTTCACGTCAAGTTCATCTACACCGTCCCCAACTTCCAGAACCCGACCGGGGTGACGATGGCCGTCGAGCGTCGCCGGGAGCTGTTGCAGATCGCCCGCGAGTTCGACCTCATCGTTATCGAGGACAATCCGTATGGGATGCTTCGTTTCGAGGGCGAGTCTATTCCGACCATCTCGCAGATCGAGAAAGAAGAAGAGGGTGGCGTGGACCGGGTGGTGTATCTGGGGACGTTCTCGAAGATATTCGCGCCGGGGGTGCGGCTGGGATGGGTTCATGCGCAGCCGGGGATTTTGCACAAGATCAACATCGGCAAGCAGGGGGCGGACCTCTGCTCCTCGAACCTGTCGCAGATGATGATCACCGCCTACTTCCAACAGGCCGACTGGCGCGCCTACGTCAAACGCCTGAACAGCGTCTACCGCGAGCGCCGAAACGCGATGCTCGACGCCCTGGCGGAATTCATGCCAAAGGAAGTCCACTGGACCCACCCGGAAGGCGGCCTGTTCGTGTGGGCCACGATGCCCTCTTACCTGGATGCGACGAACATGCTGCCCCGCGCCATCGCGCGCAACGTCGCCTACGTCCCGGGCGAAGGCTTCTACGCCGGGGGCGAGGGCAAGAACTGCATGCGGCTCAACTTCTCGTTCGTGGAGCCGGATAAAATAAGGCGCGGTATCGAGCTTCTGGCCGAGGTGATCCGGGACCACATGGAACTTCGCAGCGACCTGGAACGCGGCTCCCAGCAAGGCTCCCGCCAGGGCTCCACCATCGGAACGGAAGCCTAACCCGAGATGGCGCGCATCGCGGTGTTGCTCGGAGGGACCTCGATGGAGCGGGACGTTTCCTTCGTGACCGGTCGTCGCGTCCAACACGCCCTCGAACGGCTCGGCCACGAGGTACATCCTCTGGACATCGAAGCCTCGACAACCGAGGCGCTCATGGATCTCGCGCCGGACGCGGCGTTTATCTGCCTGCACGGCCCCGGCGGAGAAGACGGCACGATCCAGGCTCTACTAGAGACTCTAGGAATCCCCTACACCGGCAGCGGCCCGCTCTCCTCCATCCGCTGCATGGACAAAGACTACGCTAAACGGGCGCTCGGGGCCGCCGGCATCCGGACGGCTCCCTTCCGCACTTTCCTGCGGCGGGCGATGAACGAGATGGGCGCCGCAGCCGCCCTCAACACCGCCGCGGATTCGTTGGGCTACCCGCTCGCGGTCAAGCCCGCCCGCGAGGGCTCCAGCTTCGGCCTTACACGGGTCGAAGAGCCCGGCGAGTTGTTCGAAGCGGTGTACGAAGCATTCGGCTACGACGCGAAAATACTTCTGGAGCGCTGGGTGGAAGGAACGGAGATCTCCGCCCCCATTCTAGAGCCCGCCGGGGAAGAACCCAAAGTCCTCGGCCTGGTAGAGATACGCCCCCGCGACGGCGCATACAACTTCGAGGCCAAATACACCCCCGGCGAGACCAGCTTCGCCATACCGCCGGAGATTCCGGAAGAACTCGCATCCCTCGTCGAAGAAACGGCCCTCTCCACCTACGATGCCCTCGGTTGCACGAGCTTCGCCCGGGTAGACATGATCCTCGAAGACGAAACCC
>JBARZO010000260.1:0-7016 GCA_049650165.1 Rubrobacteraceae bacterium | reverse complement strand
AGACGAGGCGACCTTCGGAATCGTGGGCGCTGACTCCATCCGAGATGCCCTCCAGAACAACCTCGAGTTGCTCCCGATATTCCCTCAGCTCCTCCTCCGCTTGCTTGCGCCCGGTGATATCCCGGGTGAAGCTGTAGACCAGACCTTCCTCAATCACCGGCACCGCTTTCCATGCCAGCCACACGTAAGAACCGTCTTTACAACAGTAGCGGTTCTCGAAGTAGAGGGTGGGCACGCCCGTCCCGAGCTTCTCCAACTCTTCCAGAGTAGCTTCGCGGTCTACGGGATGAACGAACTCTATAAACGGCTTTTCGAGTAACTCTTCGCTGCTGTAACCCAACGTCTGCTCGAAGGCCGGGTTTACCCGCTTGAAGTACCCGTCGAAACCGGCGACGCTAAGGAGGTCGAGCGATAGTTCAAAGAGACGTTCCCGATCCTCTTCGGCCCTCTTACGCCCGGTGACGTCTCGAACTACGGCCAGAAGATGAGGTCCTCCGGCGAAGGCAAAGGAACTCCCGGTGACTTCGACGCTCACCAGAGATCCATCTTTTTTTACGTGCGCGCCCTCGACCTCGAATACTTTGCCGTCACGAACCTGTTCTACAAAGTCTTCGAACTTATAATGATCCTCTGGATGCACGATGTCCGTTCCCCGCATTCCAACGAGCTCATCGCAGGTGTAGCCGTGCATCTCGCAGGCGGCAGGATTTGCCTCGACGACCATTCCCTCCAAGTCGAATACTAGCAGTGCGTCAGTCGTGGACTCGAAGATCGCCCGGTACTGTTCTTCTGCCTGTTTACGCTCCGTTACGTCGTTCTGAAACCCGATGAAGTGGATGAGGTCTCCGTCTTCATCCCGTACCGGCGAGATATAGAGTTCGTTCCAGAACATCGTGCCGTCACTGCGGTAGTTGCGGAGGACAGACCGGATCTCACGCCCTTCCCGGATCGCCACCCGAAGCTCGTCGAGATCCGACTGTTCTTTATCTTCGCCCTGCAAAAAACGACAATTCCTGCCGAGGACTTCCTCCGCCTTGTAGCCAGTCGTCCGCTCGAAAGCCGGGTTGACGTATATGATCGGGTTGTCCGGTAATTTTGGATCGGTGATAACGACACCGTTGGTGCTGGCAGAGAGGGCCAGGCTGAGCAGATTCGGATAATCGTACCTACCACCAGCGGCCTCGACGTTGTGGTGCGTCCCGTCTTCTTGCTCGCGAAGTCTCCCGTGGTGCATAGAGTTCACCCTTTGGGTTGCACATTGTGTATTTTGTTCCCAGAAATCTAATGATACCCGCTGCGCGACCATATAGCATATTCTCATACTGGGCGGATTCCCAAAGCCTCGACCGAGCATCCCAACTCCACGAGATTACTTTCACACCATCGTGGGTGATCAAACGTGCTAAAGGGTAGAATTACGAAATACGAGATTGAGAATAGAGGTCGGACAGATGGCGAACAATCCAGTATCCAACATAACTGATAGCAACTCACCCGAAGAACTATTCGAGAACTACGATGGTAATGACGAGGTTCCTATAGGGGCCTACGCCACGCTGGTCGGGGTTTTTAGCGCCATTTTCGGTGTGTTTCTGCTAATAACACGCCTCACGGGGCGCGAACTGCCAGAGCGGGTAAAGTTCGCCGACATGGCGCTGCTCGGCGTGGCGGCGCACAAGTCGAGCTACATCCTCAGCAACGCATCGGTGACGAGCTTCCTGCGCGCCCCCGTAACCGAGCTGCAGGAAGTCAAGAGCCCGACAAACTTAGACGAAAAACCTCGGGGTAGCGGGTTACAAAAAGCGCTTGGCAGCCTGATCACTTGCCACTTCTGTCTCGGGATGTGGATGGCGGCCTTTTTTAGCTACGGCCTGGTCCTCTTCCCCCGCGCTGCCCGCTTCGTGGCGAGCATCTTCACCATACTCGCGATCTCGGACTTCACCCACCAAACATACAAACGCTCCATAAACAAAGCGAATGAATAGGTCTCCGTAGCGGACCAGGAAGGACCAGGAATGACCGACCAAAACCACAACCCCGAAGAACAGGGCGAGTCCGTACCCCTCAACTGGGCCTGCACGAACTGCGGCTACAGCGTAGAGGGCACACCGCCCAACAAATGTCCCGACTGCGGCGCTGACAAAGAAGCGTTCGACGAAGTTCCGATCCCCGGCTTCTAGCCGCCAACCCCCTGTCGTTACATTTCCTCAATCCTCTCGCAATCACACCTTAATACATTTGTTACCAAAGCATTCCCCGTCTGTAATCTTAGTGTTATGTGGAGTGGTTAAGCTTCTTTAAGACGCTATAGAGCGAGGAAAGGAGTCAATCGTGTTGAAGAGGCTAATGATTTTGGGAGGAATGCTGGTGATGTTGCTGGTCGTGGCTGCGCCGGCTTTTGCCCAAGCGGAGACGGAAGAGGCCAATATAGCTGGCGAGATCCAACCGGTAGCCAACCCTACGGCGGAAGGACCTACGCACATCGTCATCGAAGACGTGACGGGCGACGAATACGGGCTCTTCAGCGATGCTCAGGGAGTTGACCTCTCACAGTACGAAGGTCAGTTCGGCTACGTCACCGGCGTCTTCCAGACCCAGGGCGCACCGCTGTCCGACTTCAACGACCCCACCGAGGTACCGATATACGTTACGGCGGTAGAAGTACCCGACGGCGGACCATACGAGACCGAATACGCTGAGATCTCAGGTGTAATCACACTCAACCCCGAAGGAAACGTACCCGGAGGAGAGATTCCTTCGCATCTCGTAACAGAGGATGACACCGGAGACGTGTACATGCTACACGGTGGCGAAGTTGACCTCAGGCTATACGAGGGGATGCACGTCACCGTATACGGACCCTTCCAGACTATGGGTGGCCCTGTACCTCCCGACGCTACCAAAGTACCGATCTGGGTAACCTCATTAGAGGTAATTGACGATGCGGCTCCATCCGACGAGCCGGACGCCATAATCACGGGTGTCATACAACCGACCGCGAATCCTGAAGCAGAAGGTTCCACGCATACCATCACGGAGGATGGTACGGGCGACGTGTACGGGCTCTTCAGCAACCTGCAAGACGATGGAGTGGACCTCTCGCAGTACGTGGGACAGCGGTTAACCATAACAGGTTATTTCCAGACCCAGGGCGGCCCGATCTCTGATTTCCCTGATCCCACTGAGGTATTGATATATGTCGAGTCAGTAGAGGTACTCGGTAGTGCTCCTGCCACCGACGATCAGTACCAGGACGAAAGCACCGCTGTGGACGATAGCGCACCTGACGGTGGCGCCGCTGAAGACGTTG
Organism: Rubrobacteraceae bacterium; assembly: GCA_049650165.1. Classification (GTDB taxonomy): domain Bacteria; phylum Actinomycetota; class Rubrobacteria; order Rubrobacterales; family Rubrobacteraceae; genus SIRX01. The sequence goes on along the minus strand of JBARZO010000260.1, from coordinate 3,706 downwards.
CTTCCGACGATGCTGCGTCTGACAACGGTGTCCTGAACGTTCTTCCGGATACCGGTGGTTTCTCACTGGTTACTCTCGGCCTGGTCGCCGCGCTGCTACTCGGTAGTGGCGGACTGCTGGCTTACAACTTTATACGGCGCTAAAGTAGCCGAAGCTATGAGGGTCGACTTTACCGGTCGACCCTCTTCGGTATTCCTGAAAACAGGATGATTCAGCACTTTCCATTGAATCGGCACCAGGTGCGGCTGTGGCATAGGGTAACGTGCCTACCGACGATAGCCCCAAGTGCGAAGTCGAGAATGAAAGGGAGTGGATCTGATGAAGAAGTTACTGGTACTAGTAACGATGTTGGCGGCGCTATTGGCGACATCCGTCCCGGCGTTCGCGCAGGAGATCACGCTCGATTTCGAACTCACTGTAGAAGGAGAGCCGCCCGCCGACGCGACGTTCTGGGGACAGTATCTGGTCGAGGGTGCTACCGTGCCGCTCGAAGACCCGGACGGCGACGGCGTCTACACCGGCTCCATGTCCGGCGGCCGGACCGCAGAGGGCGCCGGGTTCCGCATAGTCCAGGGCACGGGTACCGAGAGGCTCGTGACCGGTCTATATCCCGGAGAGCCGGTCACCATTATTAAAGACTTCGGCGCGTCGGTAGTCGAGAAAGACACGACGTTCTCGGCTTCGGTCTCCTTTGACGAAGATTCGGCCACAGACGATCAGTACACGATGGATTCCACAGTCGCCGACGATTCGGACAGCTCGAGCGCCGACGGTCTGAGCGTCCTGCCGGATACCGGTGGTGTACCCTTGCTGGGCCTGGGCGCTATTGCGCTGCTACTTGCCCCCGGTGGGCTGCTCGTCTACAAATCGCTCAGGTAACCGGCGTAGGATCTCTACGCGTCCGGCTGGCCTACGCCCCCGACGCAGCGGTTGCCGGAGAGGGGTGCGAGTTCGCTGATCCTGAACCCATCTACGAACTCCCGGAGGCGCGGGTCGCTGGCTCCGTCCAGGTGGATCTGGTTTCTCCACGCGGTCGCCACTACGGGTGCAGGGAGGTCCGGGTAGGGACTGACTATCACGTATTCTTCGTCACCGTAGGGACGCAGTTGCTCTACCTGGTCCGCCGGAAGGTTTGGGCGGTAGGAGATCCAGACTACCCCGTGGTCCATGCTGTGGACGGCGGTCTTCTTGTCCACGGGCTCCGAATAGAAACCGCAATTCTGCCACATGGGGGAATGTTTCCCGTTGGTCGGCGGGTCCCGGTCGTACTGGATCTCCCCCTCCACCAGCGCGTTTCCGTTCGCCGGATAGGTCTTCACGCCTTCGGGTGGGTTCTGCGGTAACGGTTGAGGCTCATCCGGCTTGTTACCATCCGCCGGCGTCATGTTCGTTTCTTCATTGGGCCAGATTTCGGCGTTCGGGTCGTACGCGTTCTCCTCGGCGGTAGTCTCCGGCATCGCAGCCGTCGTCTCGCCGGAAGACCCACCAGAGGTGGTTGTGGTAGTTGCGGTGGTTTTTCCCGGAGCTTCTCCAGTACTTCCCGAAGAGCTCTCTTCTCCACAGGCAACCGCGAGAAAGACAATCAGGATCAAAGGTGCAAAACTTTTCGTAAAACTTCTACCAAACAAATCCGGAGCCTCCTATAGCGTAACTTCTCGGAGAGTACTACGGTTCCGGAGAGCGTACGGATGTACCACGAACCCCGATTTCACTACAGTCGGTACCTCCCGAGCCCAAAAACGGCCCGCTTGCCAAGATGAGACAACTGACCAACGCACATTAGCGGCAGGAACTCCCCGACCGGCCCTTCATACTCGACGCTCCCGACGACACCCTCCAACGCTTCGCTCTTCTTTCTGAACGACGAGTACCGGCGGAACGAGGCCCAGGTGGTCTCATCCGAGACGGTCTTGACCTCCCCGGCACGCTCGACCATCGCCCGGAAATCCTCCCGCCAGACCTCGCCGCAATGGACCGCCGATAGCATCGGCACCCGGATGAGCAAAGCCTGGGCCAACGCCGCGAACGACGGAGCCTCCGGCGAGACTTCCCCACGAAACTTGACGAACGCGGGCGTCAGGAACTCGATGCGGAGCTGGTCCGGGTCCAGGGATTCGGCCATTGTCTCCGCGTCCCTCCAGACAGTCGGGACTCGTTGGTTGCGGACCACTTCGCCGTCGTAGATCTCTTCGCGGGTGCCGGTGAGTGGGTTCTTAGCGACTACTCGCTCCAACTCGTAGCGGGCTTTGAGACGGCCCACGCCCTCATCCCCCATCTTGGAGAAAGCGTAGATAAAATACGGCAGGTAGTCGGCGGCGCGTCCAACCACGGTGAAGCCGAAGCGCATCCGCTCGCCGGGTGCATACTCCATCTTCGTCCCTTCCGGCGGCTCGAAGATGTAGGGGCGGGGCATCTCCTTGTTCTTGGCGAAATCTCGGGCCTCTTCGGGCGGCGAAGTCTCGAAGACGTAGCCGTAGGGACATCTCTGGCCTAGAGGGCAGCCTTGACCGTTTTCGTGGGGGAAGGGGCAGCAGCTCTCCTTGAAAGCGCGGCCGAAGGCGCCCCGGATCATGGACCCCTCATACGGTGGCACTACGGCCCGCTCCAGAAAACGCACCGTGACCTCGTGGCAATGAAGCTCCAGCGCGCCCGGTCCGCTACTGCTCATTGTTACTCTCCTGAACGACCTGATCCGCGAGGCCAACCTCCTCCTCCGCGACAGCGAGTGCCTGACGCGCATCATCCTCACCGAACAGCTCCCAGGGGGTGCGTCCCTCCGCCTCATCACCGTAGTCCGTTTGAACGTGGATATCCGGTCCGAGTAGCTCGGCCAGCTCCGCAAGACGTTCCAGTTTCTCCGAGTATGCGGTGTCGAACCGCCGTTCTTCTATCAGACGACGAATCTGGGTGGCCGGGTTGTGGGGGCGTCCGACCTGTCCGGCCAACGCCAGTGCAGCCTTGCCCGCGTTTTCGACGGCCAGTTGGGCGCCGTCCACGGCGGAACGCCAACGCTCAAGCCCTGCATCCTGCCGAGCTTCTTCTAGGAATCCCCGGGCCAGTTCGAGCCGGTAGGCCGCTCTTTCGCGACCGGTCATGTGACTTCCTCCCACTCCAGCGACCAGTCGGGGCCTGGAGGCTGCTCCCAGTGCCAGATCAGGTCTCGTCCTTCCCGCTCGCGATGCAGTCCTTTGCGGCGGATCAAAGCCTTCAAAGCCTCCAGCCGATTCGCCATGTACGCGCCGGTGTCGTAGAGAACCACGCCGTCGAGGGCGATGTCCAGATAGAGTTCTGGCAAACCCGCTGTGAACTCCTCCGGCGTCTTCGCCAGCAGGCTCGCCTCTCCACGGTAGAGCGGCGGGATCATCTTCTTGAGCCGGAAGACACGTTCCAATGTTCCTTCCGGCAGGTCCCGGGCGACGACCAGGAAGTCCCAGTCACTCCCTTCATGCGTCTCACCACGAGCCCGGGAACCGAACAGCACGACGGAGACTAGGTTCCAACCCAGCCCTTCCCCGAGCCCCGAAACGACACCTTCCGGCACGTCCAACTCGAAACGCCCCATCCCCTACAACCCCCGCAACGTAAGATGTTCCGCCCCGGCCCGGACCTCCGGTTTCTGGAAGAGTCCGTCCACGTATTCGAGGAATCGACGGGCGGACTTCTCACCGATGGGGTTCAGACCGTGGGCGAGGATGGAGTGGTTGCG
>JBARZO010000259.1:0-11082 GCA_049650165.1 Rubrobacteraceae bacterium | reverse complement strand
AGCCTATCCAGGCCGAGCCCGTACCGTTTGTGATGCTGGAATCCGCCCAACCAAACTTCCTACTGCCGGAAGCCGGCGGTAACCGGGCGCTAAGAAAAATCTTCTCCGTCTCCCCGGGGCCGGAGTTCGAAGAGCAATAGGCTGATTTTGTCGGCTATAGCCAGCCGCGCCGTTTGAAGAGCAGGTAGAGCGTACCGGAGACCATCACCATTAGCAGCAGAGAAAACGGGTATCCGAGATTCCAGTTCAACTCCGGCATATATTCGAAGTTCATGCCGTAGATGCCGGCTATGAGGGTTGGTACGATCAGGATTGCGGCCCACGCGCTGATCTTCTTCGTCTGGTCGTTCTGGGCGATGCTCGCCTCGGCGAGGCTCGTTACCTTCTCGTTTTGTGCCAGGCTGACCATCGTCAAGTTCACGCTGAGAATACTCTGCAACAACTCGCGGAAACTGTCCACCTGCTCGACAACCCGATAGGTATGGTCCTGAACGTCACGCAGATAACGCTGAACTTCAGGGTCAATGTCGTCCTCGCGGCCTTCGACCAGGTGGTCCAGAACGCCGGCCAGCGGTTTGGTCGCACGTTGGAACTCAATGACTTCGCGCGAGAGCGTGTAGATGCGACGCGACACCTCCGCATTACCGCCGAAAACTTCGGTCTCGATCTCGTCCACGTCGTTCTTTAGCCCCTCCACCACCGGAAAGTAGCCGTCCACCACGCTGTCCATAATGGCGTAGAGGATCGCGCCTGGTCCCCGGCGCAGCAGGTCCGGCTTGCCTTCCAGCCGGTCGCGGACTTCGCCCAGGGCCGAGGCTTCGCCATGACGAACGGTAATGACGAAATCATCCCCGACAAAGACGTGGATCTCCCCGAACTCGACCGTCTCGGACTCGTCGATGTACCGGGCCGCCCGCAAAACTACGAACAAAGTCTCACCGTAACGTTCTAGTTTAGGGCGCTGGTGGGCTTTGATGGCGTCTTCTACCGCCAGAGGATGAAGGCCGAATTCCTCCGCAACGGAGTCGAACTCCTCCTCGGTCGGTTTGTAGAGGCCGATCCAGGCGACCCCGGATTGTTTCTGGCAGGCCTCGTAGATCTCACGCACCGTGTCGGGCTCGGGCTCCCGGCATCCATCAACGTATATGGCCTTGTCCACGATCATGGTCGCATTATACGCCGGGGCGCATATCGTCCGCTCTCTACCGCACGAACGTAGGAAGCCCCCGGTAGTGCTCTACCAACTCGTCGAAAGTCATCCGGTTGAGGCCCGAAGGAGAAGGCACGACCACGTCTGTTACTCCTGGGACGGCAGATGATTCCTGCACTCCCCAACTCGCCTTCGAGGTGGCGCGGAACCACTTGTAGACCCCGATGCCGGTGTAGGCGACGGCGCTAGGTTTCAGACGTTCGAGACGGGCTTTTAGCTCATCGGCCCCGTTCCGGATCTCCTCTTTGGTAAGTTCGTCGGCCCGGCGGGTGGGGCGTGGGCAGAGATTTGTGAAACCGATGCCGAGGTCCAGCAGTTTTTCGTCTTCTTCCGGAGTGTAGAGGCGATCTGTGATGCCGGCGGTGTGCAGGACGCGCCAGAAGCGATTGCCTGGATGGGCGTAGTGGTAGCCGGTATCGCCGGAACGAAGCGAGGGGTTGTAGCCGCAGAAGAGTAGGTCGAGATCCGACCGGAGAAGATCCCGGGCCACGTACGCGGAGCGAGGGTATTCTCCGGGGGCTTTCTGCCTAGCTTACCCGGGTCTCTTCCTCTTCTTGATCTTCTGCCGGTTGATCTTCTTCCTCGTGTTCGTCGTTGCCGCTATCCGTGAAAAACACGTCGGTAACGATGATGTTCTGTTCTATCACCTGGAGGCCGGTCATCCGACGGATTTCTTCGCTGATCCTCGTGCGAAGGGCGGAGGTGAGCGCGGTAAGGTCCCTGCCGTACTCCATCTCCATGTTGAAGTCTACGGCCACCTCGAAGTCACCCACCTGGGATTTGGTTTTTCCCGGACGGATACCCTCTATGTCGTTTACGGCTCGGTCGATGATCTGGGAGACGATGGTGTCCGAAATCTTCGTGGTGCCGCGCTCGCTATAGAGTGGGCTTTCTTTCTGACGCTGTTCTTGCTGCTCCGTCTCGGTCAAGTCTCCATCTCCCATTCGCCGGTTTTCACGCTTACCCTGAGAAGTCTAGCTTACCGTAAAAAGCTGTACAGCAAACGTGAAACCTTTCGGGTCGTCGCCCGTATGAATAGATAGTAGGAAGTTGGGTCGGGCTATTTCTCCCCCCTCCCCGCCCGGCCCGGCTTCCTTCTTCTTACCTCCGGTCGGGTCCCAAATGGGGTCCCGGCTTCTCTAGTTCTTCTCCAGGTCGGCATCGGCGAATTGGCGGGCTATGACCACGTCGGTGGATGAGTGAAGCAGGATGGAGGCGACGACGGCGATAGCTATGATGTGGAACATCTCGTCCGCCAGGGCCACGCCGGACTCTAATACCAGCAAGCCGTACACCACTGAGGCGAAGCCTTTGGGTCCGAACCAGGCGACCGCGAACCACTCGCGCCAGCCCAGCCGGCTGCCGAGGAACGAGAGCAGGATTGCCACCGGGCGCACGACGAACAAGGTGAGAAGGGCGAATACGTAGCCTCCGGGTCCGATCTCCCCGAGAAATGCCGGCGAGATGAGGGCGCCGAACACGAGTATCGCGGCCAGCTTTAGAAGCTCGGTTATGAGCTCGCCGAACTCGTGAAAAGCGTCCCGGAAGTGCGGGGCTACGGTCACCATCGTGATCCCGGCGGAGAAGGCGGCGAGAAAGAGGTTGGCGTGAACCACGGAAGAAAGAGCGTAGACGAAGATTCCCACCGCAAAAGCGTACAGCGGTTCGTAGCGGGCAGAGAGATGCAACATTCGCGTCTGTTCCAGGCGCAGCATGATCCAGGGTACGCCCACCCCGATCACGACCCCGAGGACCAACTCGCTGGAGATCAAGAAGAACCCCGACTCGGAACCTCCAAGCACTGCCAACAGCACCACCACGACCGGCAGCGCGAGCCCGTCGTTTATCCCGCTCTCGACGTTCAACAAATGCCGGAGCCGGCGCGGAACCTCCTCCCGCCCCACGATGGCCGAGGCGAAGACCGGGTCCGTAGGGCTTAGCACCGCCCCGACGAGAAACGCGACGGCCCACGGAAGGCCGGCGACGTAGTGGGCGAAGATGGCCGTAAACAAGAAGGTTAGCGGCATACCCAGGGCCAAGGCGCGCCCCGGTAGACGCCAGGCCGAAACCAGATCCCGCACCCCGACCCGCATCCCGTCGGTGAACAGCACGGAAAAGAGCGCCAGCTCCGCCAACCGGCTGACCAGCGGATCCTGCGGCGTCAGGTCGAGCACACCAGTTCCACCGGCGGCGAAACCCACGAGCAAAAAGAGTACCGCCGTCGAGATCACGGTTCGCTCGGCCACACCCGAGAGCAAAACCGCAACCAGCAAAGCTATGGCAAATACCAGGATCAAGGTCATAAGTGGGAAGTCTACATGCGCCAGGCATCGGCTGTCTCATGCCGCCGGATAGACCGGAGAGATCTAATTAGACGAAAACGATCGAAAATGTGTATAGCGCCGGATTGTGAGAGGTGGTACTATGTTTTTGTAGTCACTGCACCTTGAGGAGGAGGAAAGGGTCCAATGGACTAAGTTTCCAAAACCCTCCACGAGTTGGTGTCGTGGACCGGGTCGGAGGTCGCACGTTCGCAGGCGCGGCTCCTCCGTCCCGGATATTTTTTGGGCATCTTCGCCCGTAGTCTCCGCATTTAACTTTCCTTTTACTCAAGCTCCGCGTCTCCCGTGTATATTGCCCACAGGCACAGAACGGTAGACCTGGAGGCCAACAATGAGACTGGCTCTTTTCTCGGACGTACACGCCAACCTTCCCGCCCTCGAAGCGGTGCTGGCAGACATAGACGGGCGCGAAGACCTGGACGCCGTCTATCACCTCGGGGATCTCGTCGGCTACGCGCCGTGGCCGAACGAGACGGCGGCCCTGATCCGTGCCCGCGCAATACAAGGCATCGCGGGCAACTACGATTCCACCGTGGCGACCGACTACGAACACTGCGGCTGCAAAGCCGAAACCCCGCACCAGGAGGAACTCTCTCACCTGAGCTACGAGTGGACCCGCGAACACGTCTCTCACGAGACAAAGAGCTTCCTGGGTGAGCTGCCTTTCCGGATCGATCTTCGTCCGCTCGGTGGCCACAAGTCCCGGCCACAGCTAATTCTCGTCCACGGCACGCCGACCCTCAACACCCTCTACTGGACTGAGGACCGTCTTGATTCCTTCTGCAAGAAGATGGCGGATTCCGCTGGGGCCAAAGCGGGAGACCTCATCGCTTTCGGCCACACCCACAAGCCCTGGCACCGGGAGGTGGATGGAGTCCACTTTCTGAACACCGGTTCTGTGGGTAAGCCGAAAGATGGTGACCCGCGGGCCGGTTACGTGGTCGTGAAGATCGTTCAGGAAGGTGTGGAGGTCGAGTTTGTACGAATCGAGTACGACCTGGATCGGACGGTCGAGGCTATCCGGGCGAGTGACCTACCCGACGAGTTCGCGGACCAACTCCGCGCCGGTGGCGCCCGAAAAGTGGAGATCGGCTGACACAGCCTACACGGGCTCTTCGCGGGGCTGCACCAAAACTTCGTTGACGGCGACGTGTTCCGGCTGCTTTAGCGCGTGAACTACCGATGCGGCCACGTCTTCGGGGTCCAGCACCCGCGCCCCGGTTGGTTCTCCGTACTCTTTCAACGCCTCGTCATCCCCGCTCATCTGTAGCAAGCCGGTCCCGACGTTTCCCGGCTGGACCGTAGTTACCTTGAGCCCGGTTCCGGCGGTCTCCAGGCGCAGCCCCTGAGAAACGGCCTCGACGAAGAACTTGCCGCCCGAGTAAGCGGCGAGCCCGGGAAATACTTTGCGCCCGGCGTCGGAGGAAATAGTTACTATGTGGCCCTGTCCCCGATCTAGCATCTCTTCGAGCACCGCCCCTACGCAGTTGAGCATCCCTTTGCAGAGGACGTCCACGGTCTGATCCCACTCGTCTTCGCGGAGGTTTTTCATCAGGGTGAAATACATCACCCCCGCGCAGTTTACGAAGATGTCCACCGGACCAAGCTCGTCTTCGGTGAGCGCCACGAGTTCTTTTACCTGATCCCGCTCCGTGACGTCGGTGACGCAGATCATGGCCCGGGACCCGTTCTCGCTGTCCAAACTCTCCCGCACCTCCAGCAACTCCGGCTTCCGGCGGGCGGCAAGCGCTACGTGCGCCCCCTCGCGGGCCAGAGAACGAGCCACCGCCGCCCCGATGCCGCTCGACGCCCCGACTACCACGGCGACCTTTCCCTGCAGTGCGTTATCCACGACGCTGACCTTTCGACGGCTTTTCTAGCGGGGCCTCTACCCAGCCCCTTTCGGCGAAGTGCCGGGCGTAGTTGCCCAGGAGTGATGGGTTCAGGTCCGGGCGGCGCAGGCTCGTCTTTTCGAGTACCCGGCGGGTGTTACTGTCGTCGTAGAGGTTTCCGTCCCAGAGCTCGTGGGATTCGGGGGCGGCCCCGCTGAGAACGCCCTCGACGACGCCACCGCCCGCTTCCAGATTCGGGGCGGAGCGACGGGCTTCGAGCCAGTCCGGGTAGTCTAGTTGTTCCAGCGGGTAGCCCATCTCTCCGAACCAGCCGAAGACCTGATCCGCCGGTACGGGGTCGGGCTCGGCGAGGTGGAATGTCCGGCCCGCCGACTGCGGTTTGTCCGCGAGGTGGCAAATTGCGCCGCTAACGAAGTCCACCGGCGTCATCTCGACGCGCCAGCCTTCGATGCGCGGCGCGGCCCCTATCCGCAACGATTCGGTGATGACCGCACCGAGAAAGTCCCTGGGGTTTGAGACGCCGCTGATGCTGTGGCCGGCGATATTTCCTGGCCGGTAAACACTGACCGGCAAGCCCCGATCCGCCGCCTGTCGCACGAGCTTCTCGGCGACCCACTTAGTCTGTCCGTAGCCGTCTTCGCGGGCGCCGGCGAGGGTGTCGAGGTTCGCGTCTTCCTCGCACTTGTGGCCGCCAGGAGGGAAGATACCGTTGGTAGACACGAAGTGCAGCGGCTTGGTCTTGCTCCGGCACGCCAGCCGTAAGACTTCCCGGGTTCCGTCCACGTTGACGTTCTTGAGGGTGTCGTAAGGGTAGACTAGATTCACCCGGGCGGCGGCGTGGATCACCACGTCCACCTCACGAGATAAGGCCTCGAACCTCTCCTCCCCCATGCCCAGCAGCGGCTCTCCGAGGTCTCCGGCGACCGGGACGATCCGTCGTTCCCGTCCCGCCCGCCAGAGCCCGTACTGGCGCAGGTTCTCCCGGATGGGGGCCATAGGACTTCCGTCCTTCGGCGTCCGGACCAGACAGTAAACTGTAGCCTGAGTCCTCAAGAGCAGCGAATCCAGGAGGAACGCCCCCAGAAAGCCGGTCGCGCCCGTGAGGAAGATGCGCCGGGAACGGTGAAGGGCCAGGGTATCTTCGGCGGGACCATCCGGCACAATGTCCGCGTCCAGCGTCGCCTCGGCGAAGAGGTTCGGCCCCAGGCTTGCTTCCAGGGCATCCGTTCCTTCCCGTCGCGTCGTCTCGACCGCTTCGCAGAGCCCCGCAACCGTCGGATTTTTTAGCAAGACGTTCATCGACAAGCGGGCGTCGAAGGCTTCTTCCACGTTGCTCAACAACTCCGCCGCCGCGAGCGAGTGTCCCCCGACGTCAAAGAAATCATCCTCAGGGTTCACGTCGCCCGCCTCCAACCGCAGCACGTCCTCGAAGATCCGGACTAGAAGGGCTTCTTTCTCTGCCGGGGATGCGCCGGCAGAGAGCTTCCTTACCGACTCCCTCGGACCTGACTCGATTCGGGCCGGCGGTTCCGGAAGCTCCCCACGATCCACCTTGCCGGTCGTCGCCTGTAACGGCAGAGCATCCATCTCGACAAAGACGGCGGGGATGGCGTAGTGCGGCAGGCTCGACTGGAGGACGCGCCGCACTTCCGGGCTACGGCCGGTCTTGGGGTCCACGCTCCACCCGCTGTAGCGGCTGGTGTCTTCGGAGTCCGGCACCAGATAGGCTACGAGGCGTTTATCCTCGCCCTCGGCCCCATCGGCGACCACGACGCAGTTGTGGACCGCGAGGTTCTCTTCGATGGCGGTCTCGACCGCGCCGAGTTCTATGCTGTAGCCCCGGACCTTGACCATGAAGTCCACGCGGCCCAGAACCTCCAGGTTGCCGTCGGGCAGGATGCGGCCCTTATCTCCGGTCCGGTACATCCGGGCGTCCGGGTCGGAAGAGAAAGGGTTTTCCGTAAAGCGTTCGGCGGTCGTTTCGGGACGGTTCACGTAACCTCGGGCCAGGCCATCGCCGCCGACGTGGACCTCCCCCGCCTCACCGACCGGCAACGGGTTTTCATCTTCGTCGAGAACGTAGGTTAGTTCCGTGTCCCTCAGCCGTCCGACCGGACAGTGGGTCGAATGGGGGTTGTCTACCAATTCCCGCAGATCCCCGGCAGCGGCCTCGTGCGTCTCGCTGATGCTATAGGTGTTCAGTACGCGGGCGTGAGGCAACGCCTCCAGAACCCGCCGGGCCAGGAGTCGGGTGACCACCTCGCCGTTGAGCCACAGCGTCTTCAAGTCAGAGAGTTTTTCTCCAACGCTTTCCCCGCCGAGGTTCAAGACTGACTCGAGAAGGGACGGCGTCATCAAGGTTTCCGTCACCCGGAACTCTTGCAGGAAGTCCAGAAGGGAGATCGGGTCGTAGATCACATCGTCCGGAATCGTCACGGTCGTGCCGCCCCGCAGCAACGGACGGAACATCTCCCAAATAAAGAATACGTTGCACGCAACCCGGTCCCCCGAACCATAGTCGCTGACCCCGTACCGCCACAGGTAACAGCTGACCGGCGCCCGGTGAGGATTCGAGATCCCCTTCGGTTTACCCGTCGTCCCCGAGGAGTAAGAGACGAAAGCCAAATTATCCGGAGTGGGCTCCGACCCGGAAACCGGAACCTCATCCAGACCGTCTTCCCAGCCTTCATCCATATGGAAACACACCTGTGATTCAGGCAAGTTCTCCTCGTAGCGCTGTTGCGTAAGTACGACACGGGGTTTTGAGTCGGAGAGTACGTCCTCGATCATGGCCTGCGGGTAGGCCATTTCGAGCGGCAGAAAAGCTCCTCCGGCTTTCATGGCCGCCAGGCACGCCACCACGTACTCGACACACTTGTCCAGGTACACGGCGACGATCTCATCGGTTCCGACACCTTGTTCTCTGAGGTAGCCGGCTAGCAGTTCCGCCTGCCGGTCGAGTTGTTCGTAGGTAAGAGAAATTCGTGGATCGACGAGAGCGGTCACTTGCGGCGTCCGTCGCGCCTGCTCTTCGAATAACTCATGCAAACACAGGTTTTCCCGGTCGATGAGAACGTCCCCTCTCAAGTAGAGCCTCTACGGAGGCGGTTAGTCGGACTGAGGCGTGAGCCTAACATATCGGGAGGCTTCGCCGATCCGTAAGGGATACGGATCGATGTATCAATTGCGTCTTGGCTGTTTTCGGCGCGTAGCATCTCTGTCAGTTCACTGATAGAAGAAGCCGCATTATATTCGCCCCGGAGCGTGGTTCAAGTGCTACGGGAAATTAGTTCGGCGGCCCGTCCGGGCTTGGTTACTTGAAGCGGTACTGGCGGTACATTCCGGCGCTCTCGTCCACGTCGGCTTCGGTAACGTGATCCCGACCCCGGGAGGCGACGCGATCCTCGATGCGCTTGCGGATAAAGAGGCGCATCAGGAAGGGACTGCGTTTGATCCGGCGGTCGGCCTCCGGGTCCCAGGTGATCTCCTTCGTCTCTGACATGCGGGCTCCTTCTACTCGGTCGGCTCTATGGAGATTATACCTTCACCGCCGCAAGCAACACGACGGGACGACAGTTCCGTTCAGCCACGTTTTTCAAGAACGGGCGCCGTCAAGTCCGATAGGCGTACCCGTTGCCGACCGCGTTCGTCAAAGTTCACCGGGTCGAGCCAACGCGAGAAAGCATCGTCGAGGGCGGGCCACTCCCGGTCGATCGCCGCGTACCAGGCAGTATCGCGGTTGCGGCCCTTGTATACTGCAGCCTGCCGAAACACCCCTTCAAACGACAGCCCGAGACGTAGGGCTGCCGCGCGGGAATTCGCGTTGAGCGCGTCGCACTTCCATTCGTATCGACGGTAGCCGAGTTCGAACGCCCGCGCCATCATGAGGTACATAGCCTCCGTCGCCGCAGGCTTCTGCTGCAACAGGGGCGAATAGTTGATGTGCCCGACCTCGATGGAACCGCTTTCGGGAGTGATCCGCAGATAGCTCGCTATGCCGACCGCTTTGTTCGTGGCGCTGTCGAAGATCGCGTAGAACAGAGGATCCTCGCCGTAAACAATGCCCTCCATCCAACCGAGATAGCTCTCTAAGTTCTCAAAGGGACCATACGGCAGATAGGTCCAGTTACGGCCATCTGTGTCCAGAGCGTTTGCTTCGTAGAGATCATCTGCGTGGAGATCCGGGTCCAGCGGCTCCACGCGGCAAAAACGCCCCGCCATTGTCTCCCTCGACGGGCGAGGCGGAGGTTTCCAGGTATCGAGGGCGAAGCCGATCGGCTGTCCTGAACTGTTTAGTCCCTGAGAAATGTCGCCATCCACTCGCTAAAGTCTATATACAGTTTATGGTAATCGAGCGTAAAGGTAAATTGCAGAAAGCGTCGGCGCCGTCGACGTTGTGGACACCAGCGCTCTCTACACTATAAATGGTTTACTAAGGACACCCTCTTGGAAAAGCCTCTTTACTTCTTGCGATCCGGGCTGGCGAGCACTTTTATCGTGACGAACAGCGCCATACCGCCCAGGAGCAACACCGGGTTGCTGATGAACTTCCTGGTGAGATCTGTGATTTTTTTCAGGACTTTCTGCAAGACCGGCCTCCTGGCTGTGGCATCTCTATATCAACCAGTAATATGCGCTCTCGCAGAGCACAGTTCAGCAATAGCTCGTACAAAGAAAGGTCGGGGGCCGGTGAAAGACTAACCGCCGTTGTGTTTAGTTGCCTCGAAGATCGCCGCCATGTCTTCTTCACCGTGTCCGGCTTCTAAGGCCTGGTCAAAGCGTCCGGCGACCGCCTCGGCGAGCGCCATGTGGAGTCCTTCAGCGTTTGCGGCTTCGAGAATGAGACCGACGTCTTTGCGGGCCAGTTTCGCGGAGAAGCTCGTCGGGAAGTCTTCCTCGATCATCATCCGGCCTTTCATCTGGGCGTAAGGAACGCCCAACGGTCCGCCTTCGATGGTCTCCAGGAAGCTTGCGGGATCTACCCCGGTCGCACGGGCGAGAGAAATCGTCTCCGCCAGCACCCCGAGGAGTCCTGCGATCCAGTTGTTCACCACTAACTTGAGCCTGCTCCCCGCGCCGGCTTCTCCCAGCCACAAGGTTTTACTCCCAATCGCTTCGAAGACCGGCTCGCACTTCTCGTGAACTTCCTCCGGCCCGGAGGCCAGAACGACGAGCTGTCCCTGCTCGGCGGGCTGCCGCGTCCCGAGCACCGGCGCGTCCACGTAGGCTACGCTCTGCTCCGCGGCGATCTTCGCTAACCGCTCATTGCCCGCAGCCCCTACCGTGGCCGTCTGCAACCACACACCACCGTCCGACAATCCGGAGAGCACGTCATCCATAGCAACGACTTCTTCGGTCACGTCGGCGTCCGCGAGCATCGTCAGGACGAAGTCTGCCCCGTCGGTGGCTTCCGCGGGACTGTCCGCCACGGTTGCGCCGGCCTCGGCCAGGGGCTCGGCTTTCTCGCGGGAGCGGTTCCAGGCGCGGACCTCGATTCCGGCCGCCAGCAGGTTACGGGCCATCCCGGAGCCCATGATCCCGGTTCCAAGAACTGCCACGGTGTTATCCGCCATGTCTATAACCCTCCAGCGTAAAATCGTCAACCCGGTTGAATCTACCACAACCATCCCGATCCTATGCCGCTAGAATATCCGTGTCGTATCAGGCGTTCCTGGAG
>JBARZO010000258.1:0-8273 GCA_049650165.1 Rubrobacteraceae bacterium | reverse complement strand
TCTCACGGGGGAAGTGGGCATCTTCGTACCAGTCTTTGATGTTGGGTGAGATCTTCTCCTGTACGAAGGAGCGAGCATCGTCGCGTACGGCAAGCTCTTCGTCCGAGAGTAGCTCGTCCAGGGCGAGTATGTCGGTTTGTTCGGGGTGTTTGTCTTTCACTTCGGAGCTATTTTGCCTACTGTCAGGAACAGTTCTTGTACCCGATGCGTTCATTTCAAGTCTCCTCTACTCAACCTTCTCGACGACCATGGCTATACCCTGTCCCACACCGATGCACATCGTAGCCAGTCCGAACTGAACCTCAGAGCGTCGGCCCATTTCCTGCACCAGGGTAGTGAGTATCCTTGCTCCCGAACATCCTATGGGATGCCCCAGTGCTATCGCGCCGCCGTTAGGATTGAGCCGCTCATCTTCCGGGTCCATCTCCCACTCTTGTAGAACGGATAGAACTTGTGCGGCGTAGGCCTCGTTTAATTCTATGAGGCCTATGTCATCGAGGGAGATGCTCGACCTTTCCAGAGCCTTCTCGGTAGCGGGTACGGGACCTATGCCCATGATCCGTGGGGGTACTCCGGCGGTCGCTATACTTTTTATCTTGGCGAGCGGCTCAAGGCCGTGTGCCCGAGCATATTCCCCTGAAACGACAAGCACGGCTGCTGCCCCATCGTTCAAGGAACTGGAGTTACCTGCCGTTACGCTACCCTTTCCTTTGAAGGCGGGCGGGAGCTTGGCGAGTCTCTCCAGCGAAGTTTCGCGCCTGGGTCCCTCGTCGGCTTCCACTACGGTTTCTTCTTTTCGAGTCTTCACCGTAACCGGTGTGATCTCCTCCCGAAACCGTTTCTCGTCTATGGCTTCGACAGCTTTCTGATGGCTCCACAATGCGAAGCTGTCTTGAGCCTCTCTGGAGATACCGTATGCTCCGGCCAGACTTTCAGGGGGCTCTTCCTCTGAGGTGACACCATCTGGCTCTTCGGCCAGATTCTCCGCCGTCATACCCAAGGAATCCGTGTGGCCCATCTCTTCCATTTTGGGGTTTACGAAGCGCCATCCCAACGTAGTGTCATACATGGTCGAGTGGCCTCTCGGGAAAGCGTATTCGGGTTTGGGCACTGCGTAGGGGGCGCGGCTCATGGACTCGACCCCGCCACCGATGTAAACATCTGCCTCGCCGAGCATTACGGCCCGTGCGGCGTTCGCCACCGCTTCGAGGCCGGAACCGCAGAGGCGGTTGACCGTAGCCCCAGCCACCTCTACCGGGAAGCCCGCGAGAAGTAGCGACATGCGTGCTACATCGCGGTTGTCCTCGCCGGCCCCGTTGCCACACCCCATGTAGACGTCTTCTACCTCTGAAGGCGGGACGTCGGCACGTTCCATTAAGGCTTCGAGTACGGTGGCCCCCAGGTCGTCGGGCCTGACGGTGCTCAGTGCGCCGCCGTGCTTGCCGATGGGGGTACGCACAGCCTCAACGATAACGGCCTCCGTCAGGCTTCCGTTAGCTGTCATGAAAGATCCTTCCGTAGCGATTTCAGCGGAGTGGGCTTTCTGTTGGTAGAGTCGTCGGGGTTCTTAGCCGCTCTGTCCCGCCGGGGTGCCCTGAGCCGTATCACTAGTGGCCTCTTCCTCGACCAGACCCTTACGGAAGGTCTCGGTCATGAAGTACGTCGATACCAGAGATATGAGGGCAACCGCCATTATGTAGAGTGCCACTCCCACGTAAGAGCCGGTCCAGGCGAAGAGTGCGGTGGCGATCGTGGGGGCGAAGCCTCCGCCTAGTATGGAGGCGACCTGGTAGCTTATGGACGCCCCGCTATAGCGCATGGCCGTGCTGAAGAGTTCCGCGAAGTACGCCGCCAGCGGTCCGTAAACCGAACTGCGGCAGGCCTGTACCACGAGACCGCCCAGGATGAACAGCGTGATCATGTTGGTGTTGACCAGCCAGAAGTAGGGAAAAGCGAAGAGCGCGAGTATGCCCATGCCCGCTAGGAACAGCGGCCGCCGACCTGTGTAGTCCGAGAGCGCGCCGAAGCCTATGATCATCACTAAGTCTGAGGCGCTCAGGAATGCGTTGGCGCTCAGAACCGCCGTTTGGTCGTAGCCGACCTGATCGACGGCGTAGGAGATCATCCAGACGGAGCCTATGTAGAAAGTCGCGTGGGTACCGATGAAAGAACCCGTGGCGAGGCCCATGGTCTTCGGGTAGGTCTTTATGGCCTCGAGTACCGGCAGCCCTACTTCCTCTTCCTTCTCTGCCTTCTTCCTCATCTCCTCTTCAAATATCGGACTCTCGCTGACTTTCAACCGGATAAAGAGGCCCAAGATAATAAGCACTACGCTAAACAAGAATGGCAGCCGCCAGCCCCACGCCAGAAACTGCGCGTCTGTGACGTTCGCCGAGACAATGGCGAAGATGGCGGTTCCGATCAACAGTCCCGCCGGCACGCCGACCTGCGGCCAGCTACCGTATAAGCCCCGGCGGTTATCCGGGGCGTGCTCTACAGACATCAAGATAGCGCCGCCCCATTCACCACCGACCCCGACTCCCTGCATAAAACGGAGTACGACCAGCAGTATAGGAGCCCACAAACCTAACGTTGAAAACCCGGGAAGCAATCCTATAAGTAGGGTCGCAGCCCCCATAAGTAAGATTGACCAGATGAGCATCGGTTTACGACCTATTTTATCGCCGAAGTGCGCGAAGATAACCCCTCCCAGGGGGCGTGCGATGAACCCGACGGAGAATGTCGCGAATGCCGCGAGCGTACCAGTTAGCGGCGCGAAGTTCGGGAAAAAAAGTTGGTTGAAGACCAGCGCCGCCGCCGTACCGTAGATGAAAAAGTCATACCACTCGATGGTCGTGCCTATAAAGCTGGCAAATGCGACCTTGCGCACCTCCGAAGCCCGTGTGCCACTCGCTTCTTCTGCCACTGCTTCCCCTTCCTCTGGTCTCGCCGCGCAAATATAAGGCCTGAGTCACCATGCCTGGTTTCCGGCTTCCTTATGACCGAATACCGACCAGCCCCTACGAACGACTAAACTTCCCTTTACCGACCTTAGTATGACTTTCAAATGTCAGACTGTCAAGCTTAACAGATACTTTTGCAGGAACCTGATGTTTGCTTTGATTGCTCCGTGAGCGACTGGATATAGAAAGTGAGCAAGCGCGAGCATGTGTCTAGTTTTGAAGCGGTAAGCACGTATCGGCTGCCATTTCGATGGTGAGTTTACGCACGATGATCAGGAGACTCTACGGTAATGTATTATTTTAGTCAGTAGGACAGTTGTTGAAATAGTTTTGCTGGAGGTTCATGAGTTTCAATCCGTCTCCGATTCGCCGAGCTAGAGAGCAGGTCGAGGTTCAGCTACGGGAAGCCATCCTCTCCGGTACGTTCAAGAGCGGTGATCGGCTGCCAAGCGAACTGGAGCTTGCAGAGAGCTTTAGGGTAAGCCGCACCACGGTTCGAGAAGCTCTGGGCACCCTAGCCTCCGTGGGATTTATAGCAAAGACGCCCGGTGCTGGCGGGGGCAGTTTCGTCAAGGCGGTGAACCATGAATCGCTGGGACTTTCTGTAGGGGAGTCTATGGAGAACACCCTCCAATTTGGAACCATCGACTTTAACGAGATCAATCAAGTCCGGAGGTTGCTCGAAGTGCCTTCGGCGCGGTTGGCCGCGGCGCATCGCACCGAGCGAAATATAGAGAGCTTGAGCCATATCATCGAACGACAGAAAAGCATCGCTTACGACGATCCCGAACTGATTCACCTAGACTCGAACTTCCATACGGCAGTTGCGGAAGCGTCAAAGAACCGGGTACTGGCCTCATTTGTCTTTGCGCTACACAGGGTTATCCATCAAGTACTCTTTTTAGACCTCACTCCAGAAACGGCTGAGGCTACGGCCCAACAGCATTTGTCCATCTCTCGGGCTGTAATCAAGGGTGACGAAGCAGTTGCGGCGACGTCGATGAAAGAACACCTGGATTATCTCGACCAACTCAAAGTCTGGCGCGAGAGATCTGCGAGCTGACCTCCCGCCACTAAAGTTGGCGGCCTATAGTCAGGAACTATCAGAAACGAAGTTCTTGCTTCCTCACATACTTCAGAGGTTGAAGAAGTTGACAATTACACACGAAATCCATGGTGTGGGTTTCGTAAAGTTACTATCAATCGCATCCTAGTCCGCTCCGAACGTTCGGGTTCTCATGGTAGAAAACCAGATCGGGAACCTTTCCTGAGAAACTGCCGAAGTCATCATACTTATGTGCTGTACGGTGTTCTGCGAGGCTGTACAAGTCAATGAGCGGTTCGGAGAGACGAGATAGCGTAGCATGTCGGGCTCATAACCCGAAGGTCATAGGTTCAAATCCTATCCCCGCTACTACCGGCCCCGGTTTCTCTGAGGCTTTTGCTTTGTTTTCTAGTTCCTGACTTTCTCGAAGATCGGGTTTTTGGGGATAATGTTGAAAGGGTAGCCTGGCTCATTGAGCATCGAGAGGAGACCTTCGACGCCAGTCTCCTGGCCTTTTACTTTGAAGCTCCATTTTCTGGTGGCCTTTTTGCTCCGGCCGTCGCCCACGATGACCTTCGCCGTATGCTTGCCGGGTGCGAGCTTGCCCGCTGGTTTGTAGGTGAGCCGGTCGCGGGTCGTGTCGTATTTGAAAGCCGTCTTCTTTTTGCCGTCCAGGAGCAAGGTTACGTTCTTTTTGCGGAGGTTGGTCTCTGCGTCCCGCACGGTCGCGCTTATATTCGGCTTGCGCCCTTTCACGGTAGAGCCCGGAATGGGACGTGGGTTGGAGATCTTCGGTGCGGTGTTTGGGGGAGACTTGGTCCGGCTTCCTACGGCAGCGGCGGCGTTTACGATGCCGTGCCCGTACAGGTTGTCCCTCCCTGATTGGCCAACGTCCCTGGCGGTGCGTTCTATTCGGGCGCGGATTTCGGTTCTGGATCTCCCCTGGCTGGCGAGCAGTCCAGCTACTCCCGCCGTGAAAGGGCTTGAGAAACTGGTGCCGTCTATAACGGTGTAGTTGCCTCGACTGAAACCCGCCCTACTTCTCCGGTCCGTAGTCAAGATGTCCACGCCGGGGGCGGCGACGTCTATTGTTCTTCCGTAGTTGGAAAAGGAGGCCCGGCGGTCGTTGCGATTCGTGGCCGCAACGGAGATGACATTTTCGTACGCCGCCGGGTAGCTCGGCCTGTTGATGCCCTGGTTCCCGGCAGCCGCCACGACTACTATGTCTTTGCTTGTGGCGTAGTTGACCGCCTCTTTCAGAACTGCCGAGTCGGCCCCGACGGCCCCCAGTGAGAGGTTTATGACTTCGGCGCCATTATTTGCGGCCCAGGTAATGCCCTCGGCCACGTCCTTCGCCGTGCCGGAGTTGTTTGCTTTTAGCGACTTGGCTACGACCAGCCTGCAACGAGGGCAGGCGCCGGCGACGCCTTCTCTATTGTTAGTGATCGCCGCGGCGACCCCCGCTACGGCAGTACCGTGTCCGTTATCGTCCCGAGCCGAGTTAGTTTCGGTAGGCCCGACGAAGTTCCTCTGTTTCACTACTTTTTTAGCCAGGTCCGGATGCCTCACGTCTATGCCGGTGTCTACGACGGCTATATCCACACCTTTGCCCAGAGTCTCGTCCCATGCCTTGGTAGCCCTTATCTTATTGAGGCCGTACTGGTCTCCAAATTCTGGATCGTTCGGGGTGAACGACCCCTGATAGATGTAGTTAAGGCTTACAGATTCAACCTCCGGCTCCTGCTCTAACTGCTCCTTTTTGCGATTTAGCAGCTTCTCCCGCTGACGTTCGGTGGGCTCATCTTTCACCCCGGGGAATTCGATGAGTTGCGCGTCGATCTCCGGTATATCTTCCGTAACCTCTCCCCCGGATTCATCCGGAACTTCCTCGGCGACGGCTCCCGAAATATCTGTTTTGTAGACGACGAGTAGCTCCCCGGCCACGTAAGAGACGTTCCCGGCTTCCTGGTCTATCTCTTCCTCGGGAATTCCCCACGCTCCCTGCGCCACCAGTAATAGAGAGACTAGAGCACCGAATAGGGCCACGATAAGTACGCTTACGTGCCGGGTATTTACTGCGCTATTGAATACTCGTGCCAAGGACTTGCACTGCCCCTCTCTGTGCTGCCTAATAAGCTCCCCCTCCGGGAGTATTCGCAGCCATTTTGCCTGCTGAACGTAACAAAGTAAACCCTTGTAAAAGAATTCGACGTCACAAGCAGTAGAAAACCGCCAATTTAACGCGTTACGTCCGTACCCTGCAGCCCCAGGTTATTTACACTAGTCGTATGATCTCCAAGAGCTTTCCGGATGTTGTGCGCAAGACCGTCGAGCGGTTCGGCATGGACCTTTCGCGCCCGCTGGTGATGGTTTCGGGGGGGCCGGATTCTGTGGCTCTGTTGCAGGTGTTGGTCGAGCTGGAAGCTGAGCCCACCGTGGTTCACCTGGATCACGGCTTGCGTGGCGAAGAATCCCGGGAGGACGCAGAGTTCGTCGAAAACCTTTGCCGAAGCCTGGAAGTTCCTTGCGAGGTGTGTTGTCTCGAATTGGAGGGCGAACGTAATTTCCAGGAACGGGCGCGGATAGAGCGGTACCGGGTAGCGGAAGAAGTGGCCGACTGGCTCGGGCTCGTTAGCATCGTCACCGGCCATATTGCCGATGATGTGGCCGAGACGGTTCTGATGAACCTGGCCCGTGGAACGGGGCTGCGGGGCTTGACCGGGATTCCACCGGTACGCGGTCGTTTTATGCGGCCCCTGATCGAAGTCACCAGGACCGAAGTGCTAGAGTACCTTGCACGCTTGCAACAACCCTATCGCACCGACCCCACCAACCTGACTGGCAAATACGCCCGCAACCGGGTACGCCAGGAAGTGCTGCCGGTTCTCGAAGACCTGTACAACGGCGCCGGAAAGAACATGGCCCGCGCCGCCGACCTCTTGAGAGAAGATCTAAACGCCCTGAAGAGCATCGCCGGACAAACTATCCACCTTCGAAAGAACGAGATATTCCTGCTCGCTGATGAGTTGCTCGCCTTGCCGTACGCCGTGCGACGTTACGCGGTACGGCGTGCATACTCGGAGTTGCTGCCTGGAACGCCGGGACTGGAGAAAGCGCACGTCGAATCCGCGCTAGGTTTGTTGAAAAAAGGCGAGGGAACACGAACCCTGGATCTTCCAGGCGGCGTAAGAGTTGCCGGGCGTACGACCGGCGAGTTGGCTTTCTACCACGCGCTGGCAGCGGAGCAAGAAAGCGTGGAGGTAGAGAAAGGTTTGGTTGTCTTTGGCGGTTGGGAGATAGAAGTCCAGGAGGACGTCGAGTTCGATGCCGGGGATGCGGGCCGGGCGGAGGTCGCTTATCTGGATGCGGCCTTGGGTCCGTACCGGGTGCGGATACCGCGCGAGGGAGATATTATTCGACCCCTGGGCCTCGGCGGGAGCAAGAAAGTCTTGCGGGCCATGATGGACCGGGGAGTCCCGAAGGATCTTCGACGGCATTCGCCGGTCGTCGTGGATACGAGAGGCGTGGTTGCCTGGATCCCCTGCGGGGAGCTCAGCGAGGAGCACAAAGTTGGCGGAGAAACAGAGAAAATACTCAGGTTGGAGGTAAGAAAAAGCCGTGGAGATGTCTAGCATGATGTCCGACGTAAAAGAAGTGCTCATACCCTCGTCCCAAATACAGGACAAGGTGAGCGAGCTGGGAGAGCGTATAACCCAGGACTACAAAGGCGAGCGACCGCTACTGGTGGGTATTTTGCGGGGGGCGGTCGTCGTCCTCGGAGACCTCATGCGCTGTATAAACCTGCCGTGCGAGCTGGATTTCATGGATATAAGCTCCTACGGAACAGGAACCAGCAGCAGCGGTGTCGTCCGCATCCTCAACGACCTCGAAGAAGACATAACCGGACGGCACGTCCTGATCGTCGAGGACATAATAGATACCGGCCTGACGCTCTCCTACCTCCGGCGGGCTCTGCTTCAGCGGAACCCGGCCTCGTTGGAGATCTGCTCGCTACTCAGCAAGCCCGAGAGGCGCCGGGCAAAGCTGGACGTAAAGTATCTTGGTTTCGAGGTGCCGGACGAGTTTGTAGTGGGATACGGCCTCGACTACGCCGGAGCCTACCGAAACCTGCCCGACGTCTGCGTGCTAAAGCCCGAGGTATTCGCCAGTTCCTAAAAGCCTTACCCAGTAGGGAGCCTTACCCAGTAGGGAGCCTTACCCAGTAGGGAGCCTTACCCAGTAGGGAGCCTTACCCAGTAGGGAGC
>JBARZO010000257.1:0-12855 GCA_049650165.1 Rubrobacteraceae bacterium | reverse complement strand
AGCTCTACATCTATCCGTTCCTCAACTTCCGGCTGCCGGAGATCACGCGCGAGTTCCTCATGTACCGCTACCGGCGCCTCGACGAGGCCCGAGCCGCCGCCCGGGAGTCTGGCTACAAGGGAGCCATGTACCCGTGGCAGAGTGGGTCTGACGGACAAGAGGAGACGCAAGTCGTACACCTCAACCCAAACTCAGGGAAATGGGAACCGGATCTCTCGCACAACCAGCGGCACGTAAACGCCGCCATCTTCTACAACATCTGGCGTTACTACCTCGCCACCGACGACTTCGAGTTTTTGCTGGATCACGGCGCCGAGATGATGCTGGAGATCGCCCGGTTCTGGGCTTCTATCGCCCACTACAACGAAGAACGGGATCGGTACGAGATCCACGGCGTCATGGGCCCCGACGAGTTCCACGAGAAATATCCCGGCTCCGACGAAGAGGGCTTGCGGAACAACGCCTACACGAACGTCATGGTCGCCTGGATCTGCGAGATCATCCAGGAAGTGATGGAGTTGCTGCCCGAACGAAGTTGCGCCACCTTGTGCGAGAGGATCGGGCTGACCGACAATGAGATAGAGACCTGGTCCAAGATGAGCGACAAGATGTTCGTCCCATTCCACGAAGACCCGGATCTGGGCGACGGCATCATCAGCCAGTTCGAGGGGTACGAGAACCTCGAAGAGCTGGACTGGGATCACTACCGCGAGGAGTACGGCAAGATACAGCGCCTCGACCGCATCCTGCGGGCCGAAGGAGACGACCCGGACAAGTACAAACTCGCCAAACAGGCCGACACCCTTATGCTCTTCTTTCTCTTCTCCGAAGAAGAGTTGCGAGAGATCTTCGGTAGGCTTGGGTACGATTACACGCCCGACACCCAGCGCAAGAACGTCGAATACTACGAGGAGAGGACTACCCACGGCTCCACCTTGAGCTTCGTGGTCCACGCGGACGTTGCGGCAGACTTCGACCCGGAATCCTCGTGGGAGATGTTTCTGACGGCGTTGGAGAGTGACGTAGGCGACGTTCAGGGTGGCACAACTCAAGAGGGCATCCACATGGGCGTAATGGCCGGGACGCTGGACCTGATCCAACGCGGCTACCTGGGAGCGGAGATCCGGGACAGCACCCTCTACTTCGATCCCAAGCAAACCGAAAGACTAGAAGGCCTCTCGCTCCCCATGCGCTTCCACGAAACACCCATAGACATAACCCTAAAAGGAGGAAAACTAACCGTAGCCGCACAAACCGACGGCTTCGGACGAACTGTAAAAGTCGGGATTGGAGACGAGGTCCAGGAACTCACCGGCGGCCAGAGTCACACTTTCGAACTCTGAGGAGTTTGTCTCTACAGGCTGGTGTAGCTAGAGAAACGGGTGGTTGAAAGCTACATGCCCTTTACGCTGGCGATGACGTCTTGGAGAGCCTGTTTGGCGTCGGCGAAGAGCATCATGGTCTTCTCTTCGTCGTAGAAGAGGGGGTTGTCCACGCCGGCGAAGCCGGGGCTTAGGGAGCGTTTGACGAAGACTACCTGCCGGGCTTCGTCCACGTTTAGGACCGGCATCCCGGAAATGGGACTGTCTACTTCGGGGTCTTTGGCGGAGGGGTTGACTACGTCGTTTGCGCCCACGATCACGACGGCGTCGGTCTCGGGGAACTCGGCGTTTATGTCTTCCATGTCGTAGAGTCGGTCGTAGGAGATGTCGGCCTCGGCGAGGAGGACGTTCATGTGGCCCGGCATCCGCCCGGCTACGGGATGGATGGCGAACTTCACGTCTTTGCCCTGGCTCTCCAAGATGCTCGACAGTTCGGACATCAGGTTCTGGGCCTGGGCCACGGCGAGGCCGTAACCGGGGACGAAGATGATCTTATCCGCATCGTACTTGAGTAGCGCCGCCACGTCGTCGGCGCCCGCAGAGCGAACGGGTTTCTCTTCCTCATCGCCCTTGCCTTTCGCGGTTGATGCCCCGACGGCGCCGAAGATGATCTTACCTAGTGGACGTCCCAGCGAGCTACTCATAAGCCGCGTCAGGATAGTGCCCGACGCCCCGACGAGCGACCCGCTGATAATCAGCACGTCGTTGCTGAGTGCGAAGCCGCTCATGGCCGCCGCGAGGCCGGTAAACGCGTTCAAAAGCGAGATGACGATCGGCATGTCCGCGCCGCCGATCGGGATCACGAGCAACACGCCCAGCGTTAGCGAGAGGGCGAAGATCAAGCCGACCGAGAGCAGCGGCGCCGGTCCACCCACGACCACGTTGATGCCCAGAATAATCACCGCCCCGAAGATCACGGCATTCACTATCTTCTGTAGCGGGAAACTTACTGAGCCGGACAGGAAAAGTTCCTGAAGTTTGGAGAAAGCTATGATGCTGCCGGCGAAGCTGACGCTCCCGATCAGGACGCCGAGCAGTATCGTCGTCGTGATGAACGCGCCCTCGGATTCCGCACCGAGTTCCTCGAACCGGTAGAACTCGATAATCGCTACGAGCGCCGCCGCCCCGCCGCCGACACCATTGAAGGCGGCGACCATCTGGGGCATCGCCGTCATCTGGACTCTCTGGGCCGAAACAGCGCCGATCACCGCGCCGATGGCTATGGCGATCATGATCTCCCAGAAGTTTACGATCTCCGCGCTGAGGAGCGTAACGACTACGGCGATGATCATTCCGAGGGCCGAGATCGTGTTGCCCGAACGGGCCGTGTCCGGAGACCGCAGTCGCCGAATTCCCGCGATAAACAACAGCGCCGCGATGAGATAGGCGATTCCCGTTACCGCGCCCACGGCCTAGTTCCCTTTCTTGCGTGGGCGGCTACCGGCCCGGAACATGTCCAGCATCCGGTTCGTCACCCAGAACCCGCCGACGATGTTTATGGTGCCGAAGACCACGGCGATCAGGCCGAGTATCCGGACAAAAGTGTTGCCGCCCTCTGCCCCGAGGGCGATGATCGCACCGACCAGCACGATGCCGTGAATGGCGTTGGTCGCGCTCATCAGTGGCGTGTGCAAAAGGGTCGGGACCCGAGAGATCAACTCGAACCCGATAACGATGGCGAGGATAAAGACGGTCAGTTCGGCGATTAAACTGGTGGTCACTTTTCCTCTTCCTCCTGCGCTTCTTCTTGCATATCTTTCAGAGCTTCGATGGTAGGAGCGTGCCGGATCTCGCCGTCGTGCGCCAGGCAGGAGCCGTTGGTGATCTCATCCTCGAAGTCCAACTCCAGCTCACCTTCCGGGGCCAGGTGCCGCAGGAACGCGAGCATGTTGCGCGAGTAGAGCTGACTAGCGTGGATCTGGACGCTGCTCGGGATGTTTACGGGACCAACGATCTTGATCTGCTGATGATCCACGATTGCGCCCGGGTCCGTCAACTCGCAGTTGCCGCCGTTCTCGGCCGCCAGATCCACTACCACAGATCCTGGCTTCATCTCCTCGACCATTTCTTTCGTGAGTAGGATGGGCGCCCGCCTGCCGGGTATGAGCGCCGTGCTAATAGCAACGTCCGTCTCCTTAAGTTGCTCCCGAATCAAGTCCCGGTCCCGCTGCTGCTTCTCTTCATCCTGAACCGTCGCGTATCCACCGATATTCTGTTCCTCTTCCTCGTTCTCCTCCGACGACTCTCTCCGGGGCTTCTTCGTTTCCGGCGTCTCGGCGAACGAGTTGAATCCCAGGGCCACCATGAACTTCGCCAGCCCGGTCGGCTCGTACGCCTCGTGCTCTACTTCTTCTTGTGCCGGCGCTTCTTTCTTCTCCTCCAGAAAAGTAGCCCCTAGAGACTCGATCTGCTCCTTGACTTCGGGCCGGATGTCGAACGCCGTAACCTCGGCCCCGAGGCGTTTGGCGGTCGATATAGCTTGCAGGCCCGCTACTCCGGCTCCCAACACCATCACCTTCGCCGCCTTGGTCGTTCCGGCGGCAGTGGTCATCATTGGAAAATATTTGCCCAGGTATTCCGCCCCGATAATGGCTGATTTATAGCCGGAGATGGAGCCCATCGCCGAGAGCGCGTCCATGCTCTGTGCCCGTGAGATGCGTGGAATGGCCTCTACGGAGAAGACCGTTACACCGGCTTTCGCCAACCACCAGACCAACTCCGGAAAAGCCGGGCCTTGCAGAAAGCAGATCAGGGCGGTCCCCTCGCGCATAACCCGAATCTCGGCCCGGGTAGGTTTCTGAACCTTGAGGACTACCTCAGCCTCTTCGTACAGATCCCCGACGGACACTATCCGAGCCCCGGCTTCTTCGTAGGCTTCGTCGAGGTTGTAGTTCCGGCCCGCGCCGGACTGGACGAGCACCTCGAAGCCTTCGTCCGTAAGCTTACTTACGGTCTCCGGTACGAGCGCCACGCGCTGCTCACCATCGACCCTTTCTTTCGGAACCCCAATCTTCACACGGGCATTATAACGTGAAAGGAAAGACGAAACCGCGCCCACACCCGGAGCAACTATCTACTACTGGCTCGACATATCCATTCCCTCCATGCCCGGATCTTCTTTCTCTTTTGGAGTATCGGCACCCATGTCGCGGAGCATCTCTTGCATGATCGAGATCTCGGATTCCTGGGAGGCTACGATGGCGTTCGCTAGTCTTTCGACCACCGGGTTGCTGGTCTCATCCAACACGGCGTTTGACATGGGGATGGCGGCCTCGTGGTGCGGGATCATGAGCTGCAGGAAGAGTTTGTCGGCCTCGTCAGGCGGCAGGTTGCGCAGGCGATTGATCTCTTCCTGGGACGCCATTCCGGGCATTCTTCCTTCGGTGGACATGCCCATCCACGTCATCGCGGGCTCTGTCCCGGCCAACGGCAGATCCCATACGTTGAGCCAGCCTTGCATCTGCCCGATCTGGGCCTGTTGGGTGAGCGTAATGTCGGTGGCGAGGGTGTTTATACGGTCGTTTTCGGTTTTGGGCCGGATTATTTCGGCCATCTCGACGGCCTGGGCGTGGTGGACCATCATGTCCCGCGCAAAGCCCGCCTCTGCGGAGTTGTTGCCGGGCTCTCGGGCGGCGAGCCACAGCCACACCGAGAGCCCGAAGAGAACGACCACGGCGCCGGCGAGGATCAGGAGTAGTAGTGGAGAGGCTCCGCGCGGTTTGTCCATCAGCTCGGTTCTCCCACGCCGCCGGTGCAGGCGGCGCCCGGTTCGGGCGTCTGCTCGCCTTGTAGGTAGGTGCCGATGAAGCGGTTGAGGGCGGGGTCTTCGGCGCCTTCGAGCTCTATCTGCTTACCCCAGGCGGAGGCTACCACGGGGGAGCCGAGGTCAGAATAAGGGCTTACGAGAACACATTCCCGACTGTCGGCCACGTCGCGAAGTTCGTCTACCTGTCCCTGCGGCAAGTCGGGCTGGTAGGTGATCCAGACCGCGCCATGCTCCAGGGTGTGTACCGCCATCTCGTTCGGCACCGGCTGCGGATAGAAGCCGGCGTTCTGCCAGTCGGAGTTGTGCTCGCCACCGGCGGGAGGGCTCTGATCGTAGTTGACTTCTCCTTCGGTGTGCTGGCCCGCTTCGCCAACGTCTATGTCTTCTACGCCACCTGGTGGACCGCCCGCCGCCCCGCTACGGAAGTCCAGCACCAGCACGACGATAAACGCCGCGATAACCGCCACTACCGCGGCGCCAATTATTATGGGAGCCCAGGAACGCTCTCTGCCGATTTTTGTACTCCGGGGACCGGAGCCTCGTTGTCTACCCAATTTCTTGTGCCTTTCTGAAGAAGATGATCAGTTCGTGAAGTCTGTTCCGGTTTTTCATCCCACAAAGTTGCTTCGAGGAGGATCAACCGTACAGCGGCGACCGGGGCGGGGGCGGTTCGGGGGACAGGTACAGTTCGTGAGGCTTCGAGGGGTCTGATAACCGTCTACGCAAAGAGATCGAGGCGAGGGCGAACATCGCGACGCCGGAGGCTGAAATTACGAAGGCGATACACGACAGCGAGAAGCCAGTGTGGCCCCCGGGCGCAGATTCCACCATGTCCGGGCACTTGCCGGAGCCACAGAGACCCGCCGCGTCGAGGGCCGGGTGAAGCGCCCCAAACAAAGCCACGAGCACCGCTACCAGAATTAGAGAATGTATGCTGCGAAGCATCACAGCCCATTGTAACGCGCCGGAACCCGGTTTCCCAAACGAATAAGGTATTCCGGCACAACGATTTACCGGGCTCCTGCGAACTCGTTTCGACGGTTGCTTGTATACACATCCGTCGCTCTGAACCTACTTTGTAGTCTTTCTGCGGGGGCGTTTCTCGGCGGCCAGGTATGCGACGGGCTCACCTTCTTTGAGGTGTTGGTCTACGATTTCAGGAACCTTTTCTTTTTTGAGCCCTAGATACCAGGTTCCGGAGGGGTAGACGATGACGTTCGGGCCGTGTTTACAGAGGCCGAGACACTCGACGTCGTCCACCCGGACGTCCCGGTTTATCCCCTCTGAGCGCAGCTCGTTCTTGAGGTGTTTCCTCACGTCCTTGGAGCCGCGTTTTTTGCAGTCGCCGCCGGTGCAGATCAGGACGTGAGAATCGTAATCTCTTACCTTCGCCTCCGGTAGCGCCCTTACCTTACCGTTCGTTTTCCCGTTCTTCTTTACGATGTGGCCCTCCGAATAGAACCTTTAATGAGAGTCGTTGTCATTAAGCTAGAATATATCATCCTGGGGTAGGTGGCGTTATGATGTAACGTGCAGAAATCACACGTAGAAAACTTGGAGGGAGACATGGCCGAGACGGTAGAGAAGACAAATCTGTCGGACCCTTCGCTTTACATAAACCGGGAGCTTTCGTGGCTCGCGTTCAACGAGCGGGTGCTGGAGCAGGCCCGGGATGGGCGGCATCCTTTGTTGGACCGGGTGCGGTTTGTCTCGATCTCGGAGACGAACCTGGACGAGTTCTTTATGATCCGGGTTTCCGGGTTGCAGCAGCAGGTGGCGGCCGAGTTGCCCAACCCGGTCCCGGACGGTATGACGCCCGAGGAGCAACTCGCCCGGATACACGAGATCACTGAGGAGTTTCTGACCGAGCAGCGCAAGATACTGAACGGAGATCTCCTGCCCGCGCTGGAGGATGAGGGAATCCGCATTGTGCCTCATCAAAAGCTCAATAAAACGGAGACAAAGGAGCTGCGGCAGCGGTTCGCGGAGGAGATACAGCCGGTCCTGACGCCACTTGCCATCGATCCGGCACATCCCTTTCCACACATCTCCAACCTCTCGCTAAACCTGCTGGTGGTGATCGAGGACGAAGGACGCAAGGTTATAGCGCGGGTGAAGGTCCCGACGACCATAGAACGCTTTATGCGGTTGCCGGAGAAGCCGAGCCGCGACGGAGAGGGCCGACCGGAGATACGTTTGGTGCGGGTAGAGGAGGTAATAGCGGCGAACCTGGACGAGCTATTTCCCGGCAAGGAGATCTCGGCCAGTCACGTTTTTCAGGTGACCCGCAACGCGGACTTCGATATTGAGGAAGATGAGGCTGGAGACCTGTTGCAGGCCATTGAGGACGAGTTGGAGGGCCGATGGTTTGGGCGGAGCGCCCGGCTCGTGGTTGCCGACACCGTGCCCGATGATTTGCGAGAGTGGCTGGTGCGAAATTTGCGGGTAAGGGAGGACGCGGTCTATTCTGTTCCCGAGCCTATAGGGCTCGCGGACTTCGAGAATCTGACGCACCTGGATCGTTCGGACCTTCTCTATCCTCCCATCACGCCGCGGATTCCACAGGAGATCCGGAACGCCCGTTCTATAACCCAGGCGATCCGGCAAGGTGACATCCTCCTCTACCATCCCTACGATTCGTTCGCCCCCGTCGTCGAGTTCGTCCGGGCCGCCGCCAGCGATCCGGACGTGCTCGCCATAAAACAAACTCTCTACCGCGTCGGGTCCAATTCGCCCATCGTCGAGGCGCTCTCCGAAGCCCGCGACGAGCAGACACAGGTTGCCGTGCTCGTGGAATTAAAGGCCCGCTTCGACGAGGAGCCGAACATTGTATGGGCGCGACAGCTAGAAGCCCGGGGCGTACACGTCGCCTACGGCCTGGTGGGGCTGAAAACGCACGCCAAGATCTGCCTGGTCGTCCGGCGTGAAGGCTCGAAGCTCCGGCGCTACATACACCTGGGCACCGGCAACTACAATCCGTCCACCGCCCGACTCTATACCGACTTCTCGTACTTAACCGACGACCCGGATCTTGTCGAGGACGGCTCGGACCTGTTCAACCACCTGACCGGATACTCGGATCAGGAAGAGTACAATGCCTTACTCGCGGCGCCCACGACCATGCGCGACGGCATCCTGCGCCTTATAGAAGAGCAGGCGGAGAAGGCCCGCCGGGGAGAACCGGCGCTCATCATGGGAAAGAGCAACGCGCTAACAGACCCAAAGATCATCGAGGCGTTTTACGAGGCTTCCCAGGCCGGCGTAAAGATAGAGCTCGTTATTCGCGGCATCTGCTGTCTGAGACCGGGGCTGGAGGGAATCAGCGATAACATCCGGGTGGTCTCTATTGTAGGGCGCTTTCTGGAACATGCCCGTGCCCTGGTCTTCGGCCATGGGAAAGATGAGAAAGTCTACCTGGGCAGCGCCGACCTGATGCAACGCAACCTGGATCGCCGGGTTGAGCAGCTCTTTCCCCTGCGGTCGGAGCGTCACCGGGACAAAGTCCGTCGATTGTTGGAACTACAACTCTCAGATACCGCCAATGGATGGGAACTCCGGCCCGATAGCTCGTTCGAGAGGATGACACCCAAAGAAGGCGAAGAACCACTAGACAGCCACGCGCTGCTGGTCGAAGAGCCCCTCTAATACTCCCGACGAATGGGGCTAACGTGGGCGGCTTCCTAAGCGGTAACAACGGCAACAAAGAAAGGCAATGGCGAGTTCCGTGCAAGACCGGTCATCAGACCAGCAAGAGATCGAGTGGCAGTTCGACGCCTTCGATGTGAGGCCTGTGAGCCGATGGCTCGAGGGTGGCGCGTGTAAGAACCCTTCTATAAGCATAGGAGAGACGCGCGAGATCTCCGATACTTACCTGGATACCGGAGACTGGCGCATCTACCTCGCCGGCTACGCCCTGCGGATACGCCACACCAAAGGCAAGAGCAAAGCGGAAGCTACCATGAAGTTGCTTGCTTCCAAGACCGACGCGCCAGGACTCCGGAGCCGGCGGGAGATCTCCGAGACACTGGATAGCGCGGAGCCCGAAGCCCTGAAAACCTCCTCCGGGCCGGTTGGGAAACGGGTGAAGTCGCTTATCGGTCCGAAGGCTCTACGCCCGCTCTTCGAAGTGGAGACCAGCCGGAGCACTTACGGCCTCAACCTGGACAGCTCGGAGGTGGGTGAGATAGCCCTCGATGAAACTGCCATACCACTGGAAAATGATGCGAAGCCCGCACGGATCCGGCGGGTGGAGGTGGAGGTCGAGCCGGAAGAGGTCTCCCGATTGGAACTTTTCGTGGAGCGCCTGCGCGATGAGTGCCGGCTCTCCCCGGCCATCGCTTCCAAGTACGAATCCGGGCTGTTTGCACGGGAGCTCACGCCTCCGAAGTCTCCTGAGTTTGGGCCTACAGTCGTGGACGGCCCGCTCTCTACCGGCGAGTTGGCTTTCCGGGTTTTGCGGAAACAGTTCGGGGTCTTCCTGGCGCATGAGCCCGGAACCCGGATCGGGGAAGACCCGGAGGAATTGCACGATATGCGGGTTGCGACGCGTAGGATGCGGGCCGCCATGAAGATCTTCGAGAAAGCCGTGCCGGTACGAACCCAAAAATTTCGGAGCGAGTTGAAGTGGGTGGCCGGGGCGCTAGGCGAAGTGCGGGATCTCGATGTCCAGTTGGAGCGGTTGGATCTTTGGGTTTCGGATGCTGAACTGCAAGACCGGGAGCCCCTCGAAGCACTGCGGGCCGTGCTAGAAAGGCAGCGGGAGAAATATCGCCGCGCCATGCTCCGCACGTTAAATTCTCGCCGCTACGCCCAACTCGTCGAGTCTTTCGGAGAGTTTCTAAGGTGCGGCCCTTCCCGCCGGACGCAAGCCTCCCGCCAGCCCATACTGGACGCCGGTCCGGACCTGGTCCGCAAGCCGCACCGGAAGGTCCGTAAACTCGGGGACCAACTTACGAAAGAGTCTTCCGGCGAGAAGTACCACGAGCTTCGAAAGAAGGGCAAACGTCTGCGCTACGCTCTTGAGTTCGTTTCGGACATCTACAGAGATCCTGCAAAAGACCTCGTAAAATCTCTCAAAAAGCTTCAAGACGTCCTGGGCGAACATCAGGATGCTGAAGTAGCTGCTTCCCGGCTTCGTGAACTAAGCGCCGTCAGGGGGTGTAGTCCAACGCTGCCGCCGGAGACGGTCTTCGTAATGGGGGGCATCGCCCACCGCTACGAAACCCAGGCCTGGGAACTACGCAAAAAAATTCCGAAGGCTTACCGAAGGATCAAGGGTAAACGTTGGAAGAACCTGGAAGGCACTATGGAGAAGCGCCGCCCGGAAGAAACCCGGGAGGCCTGAGCGGTGGATCTCTACCTCGTCCGGCACGCCGTAGCGTTCAAGCGGGATCGTGGGCGCTGGTCCGACGATGCCGACCGTCCGTTGACGCCTGAAGGCGAAGAGGATTTTCGAGTTGTGGCCGGCGAGTTGGGACGCATAGTCCCTGGAGTAGAGCTGGTATTGAGCAGCCCGTATGCCCGGGCGTGGCGGACGGCGGAGATCCTAAACGAAGAGACTACGTGGCCCATCCCCCGGGTCTTTTCAGCCCTGGAGCCCGAAATACCACCACACAAGATCTTGACCGCGCTCGCGACTTACGCGGAGGCCGAGACCCTCGCCCTCGTCGGTCATCGGCCTTCCTTGCACGAGCTGGCGGCTTACCTGCTCGTCGGGGACGAAGATACGCTGAACATCGGACTAAAAAAGGGTGGCGCGGCCTGCATCCGCTTCAAAGGACCGCCGGGGCCGGGTGGCGGCAAGCTGCGGTGGTTGCTCACGCCGCAGATCCTCGGCTCCATGAGAGGCGTGTAGCCTAGTCTTTGGCGAGTGGCATCCGGGCTATGCGTTCCGGTTCCGGATATTCAGCATTCAGATCCAGCAGCGTCAGGTCTATATGTTCCACCGGGATCTCCCCGATCGGCCACTTACGAAATCCGGTGACGCCGGAGATCAACTCTCCAGGCGCTGAGGCTCCATCCGGCGCCTGAAAGTACGCGAGCGTCAGGTGAGGTAGGCTGTCGGTGGCTTCTAGTCCGCAACCTTTGCATAGGGCGTCGCGCAATTCGTCCAGCTTTCCTTCGTCACAAACTTCGATGAACGCCGCCCCGGGAAAAGCGTTGAGGTTGGCGAGCTTCACCTGGAACGCGGGAAACCCCGCCAGGACTTTTTTGCACCCTGCCTCCACCTCCGACAGCCGTTCGGGAGATATTTCGTTCTCTTTCTCCGGCTTTGGTACGAGGAAACCGAGCATCACGAGCGTTATGTGCATGAAGTGGTCCGGATGCAGTGAGACTAGCGGCAGGTTCTTTAGAGTCTCTCTTAATGGCTCGATACGCGGGCGCAACGGCGTGATGTCCACCGGGACGATCAGGGATGCAGAGAGCGTGTGGCCATCTTGCCAGCCGGGGTCTCTGTGGCCGCCGAACTCCAGCGAGCGCTCTGAAGTGAAGCGCCGCCACACCTGTTCGTAACGATCCATCCGAGAACTGTAGCAGAAAGGACGCTCATCCCTCTAACGCAGCCGGTCGATGCCAGAGAGCCGGCGAGACGCTACTATTTGCTCGGGCCGGTGAAGCAATGACGGGAGAAGGATGCTGCCGAAAGCGTCAATTAGTCACCGGAAAAAGGTTCCGGGAATTTTACTCCTGGCAGTAATGCTCGCGTTTCTGTCATCTTGCGCCGACAAGAACAGCTTCGAGAAACCGCAAGCGGCGGCTTCGGAAAGCTCGATCTCGGTGAGTGTGACGACGGTCACTTGAATGGTCCGGCCGTGCTCTCCTGTGATGGAAGAAAGTGTTTAGAAGACCGGGAGAGTCATGAGACGGCTGTTTAGAGGCCTTGCTTTACCTCGTCGCAGGCTTCGACGTGCTCCAGGTTGTCGCGGAGCAGTGACTCGCCGAGGCTTAGCATCTCCAGAACCCGGTCGTCGGTAATGGAGTAGTACGCCCTACGACCACTGCGCCGGGCCTGCACGTATCCACACTGGGCCAGGCAGCGCAGATGGTCCGAGATGCGCGGCTGGGGCGCGTCCAGTTCGACTACAAGATCCCCAACCCTCATCTCACCCTGATCCGCCAGTAGCAGCAATATGGAGAGTCGGGTGGAGTTGGCGAAGCCGTTGAAGAACCTCGCTAAGAGAAACATATCTTCGCTTTCACGTCCAACGGTGAATTCTTGCGTGACATCCAACTTGACCACGTTATCTTGCATCCACGCT
This sequence comes from Rubrobacteraceae bacterium, assembly GCA_049650165.1. GTDB lineage: Bacteria > Actinomycetota > Rubrobacteria > Rubrobacterales > Rubrobacteraceae > SIRX01. The sequence goes on along the minus strand of JBARZO010000257.1, from coordinate 448 downwards.
CCTTTTACGCCGTATGTCAAATATATATACGCTGTTGCAAACATTCGCCAGGGCTTTTGAATACTTACGGGACAAATTCCCTAGACGGTGTTACGAAAGCGAAACAAGTTTTGCCCCTTTTGTAGAACTGCAGGGTTCGATGAATGAGGGCTGCGTTAGGTGCGGGAGAAAACTGTGCGGGCGGCGGCGAGATCCCAGAGTGCGTGGCCTACGCTTTTGAAGACTGTGGGTCCGTCGGGGAGATTATCCCAGTCCAGGGTGTCTTCTAGTTGAATGGCCTGGTCCCAATTGAAAGCGCCGGCCCGTTCGGCTTGTATGAGATCTCCCGCTTCCTCTTTTACTCCCTCCAGCGTATCTACAACCACGGTGGCTTCCGAGAGCAAACCCGGCGGAAGCTCGGCCATCTCCGGATTGAACGCGCCCACGGCGGCGACGAAGGTGTCTCCCG
>JBARZO010000256.1:0-8623 GCA_049650165.1 Rubrobacteraceae bacterium | reverse complement strand
GTTCTACACCGGAGCGTTCGGCCAGGTAGGTGACCGCCTCCACGAAAGGCAGGTCTTTGAGATCGGTAACGAGTTTGATCGCATCTCCCCCCTTACCGCAGCCAAAGCAATAATAGAAGCCTTTATCCGGGGTGACGCTGAAAGAGGGGGACTTTTCTGAGTGATCCGGGTATGGGCATAAACCGGAGTAACTTGCTCCCTGCCGACGGAGGGCAGTGAACTCGGAGGCGACTTCGGCTATGTCTACCGTATCGCGCACTGCCTCTATGCTCCGTTGTGAGATCCTCAACTTATGTGGTCTCCGTTATACGTTGGTACAAATATTTGCCTCGCGACTATTTAGTGTCCTGGGCTAATGTTACTCTACACTTCGTGAATATCCCGCAAGAAAATGTCGCCCAAGCTCAGAGGGGAGAGTATGCAGACCTCCCCCCGGGAGTACGTTTAGAAGACAAAGACGAACCACTGCGCCGAGACATCAATCTCCTCGGGCAGTTGTTGGGTCAAGTTCTAATCGAACAAGAGGGCGCGGAGCTCTTCGACACGGAAGAGGAAATCCGGCTGCTGTGCAAGCAACTGCGCTTCAACTACGACCCGGAAAAGGATCAAAAGCTACGGCAAAAGATCTCTGGGATGGGCTCGGAAGAGTTAGGTAAGATCATCCGGGCTTTCTCTGTTTATTTTCAACTCGTAAATATCGCCGAGCGTTACCATCGGGTTCGACGTCGCCGGCAATACGAATCTTCGGCAGACGATCCACCGCAGCGAGCTTCTCTAGGGAGTACGCTGTCCCAATTGCGTGAGAAAGGTATGAGTGGACCGGAGCTACAGCCTATCCTGGATCGGCTGAACGTAGGATTGGTCCTGACCGCACATCCTACAGAGGCACTTAGAAGGAGCGTACGGCGAAAGCACGTCAACATCGGAGACATGCTGGAGTCTTTAGAGTCCGTAAACCTGACCTGGAGAGAACGCCAGCGGCTAGAAGAGATGCTGGCCGAGGAGATCACACTTCTCTGGCAAACGGACGAATTGCGGGCCCGCCGTCCGGAGGTCACCCAGGAAATTCAACGCACCCTGTTGTTTTTCGAGAACCCTCTGATCTCGGCCACCCTGGACGTCTACCGGGAGTTCGAAGACGAATTAGAACGTAAATTCCCCGAAGACACTCCGCAACTGGGTCAGGTGCTGTCCTTCGGTTCCTGGGTTGGTGGCGACCAGGACGGCAACCCGTTTGTAAAAGCAGATACTCTCAGTGTAGCCCTAAAGCTGCATCGAGAGTTGATCGTCGAACGCCACAGGCACTCTATCCTCCAGTTGGCGAACCACATGAGCCAGTCCCGCAAATTAGTTTCGGTCTCTAAAGAGCTTCTAGAATCAATAGAGCAAGATGAGCAACTTCTCCAGGAAACCGGTGGTGACAATCAAGATGACCCGAACGAAGCCTATCGGCTCAAATTACTCCTGATCTCCGAACGCCTGCGACACACGCTAGAGGAGCCTAAGGCACCCGAAGCGTATACCGGCGTTGATGAATATATCGCCGACCTACACGTCATTCGCAACAGCCTTCTCGAAAACGGTGGCGAACGAACTGTCGAAGGCGGCCTGAGAGACTGCATCCGGCAAGCGGAAATATTTGGGTTCCATCTAGCGAAGCTCGACGTTCGCCAGGAAAGTTCAGTGGTGGCGAAAGCGGTTGCAGAGCTAGTCTTCGCGGCAACCGGCGAAGATCTATTAAGCGTGGACGAGCCGGAGAAAGCCGACGTGCTCCGTCGGCTGCTTACGACTCCAGACCTGGACTTACCTGAGCCAGGAGACCTGACTAAAGAAACTCAAGGGGTTTTGGAAACCTTCGAGCGGATTCGGCAGGCGAAAGAGGATTTCTCCGTACCGGTGGTCGAGACTTTCATCTTGAGCATGGCACACGAAGCCAGCGACGTGCTCTCGGTACAACTCCTCGCACAGCGGGTCGGGCTGTTGCAAACTGCCGATAGTGGTCGTTGCACAGCCAATCACTTGCGGGTAACACCTCTGTTCGAGACTATAGACGACCTCACTCACGCGCCGGAAGTCTTGCGCCGGCTGTTGGAGGATCCTTTCTACCGCTCATCACTCGAAGAAGGTGATGACCTGCAGGAGATCATGCTCGGCTATAGCGATTCAGGCAAAGACGCCGGATACGTCACGAGTAACTGGACACTCTATAAAGCGCAGCGACTGCTTACCGAAGTCGCCCGAGATCACGAGGTAGAGCTGAGACTTTTCCACGGTCGGGGGGGCAGCGCCGGTCGTGGTGGTGGACCCAGCTACGATGCTATAAAAGCGCAACCCCCCGGCACGTTGGATGGGAAAATCCGGATCACCGAGCAGGGAGAGGTGATCTCCTTTAAGTACAGCATGCAGGGTCTCGCCCGGCGTAACCTGAACACGGTACTGGCCGCGGTCCTCGAAGCAACGGCTGAAGACCAGGACCCCAAACCCGACCCTCGCTGGGTCGAGGCCATGGATCATTTGTCGGATGTTGCTCGGGACACTTATCGCGCTCTTGTATACGGCGACGAGGAGTTTGTAAAATTTTTCTCTGAAGCCTCCCCCATACGAGAACTTTCACTACTCAACATGGGTAGCCGTCCGGCGCGCCGCGAGCAGACACCAAACGTAGAAAGTCTCCGGGCTATTCCCTGGGTATTCGCCTGGACACAAAACCGATTCCTCCTGCCTTCCTGGTACGGGACCGGAACCGCCCTAGCCAGCTACGCAAAAGACCCAGAAGGACTGGAGACTCTAAGGGAAATGTATACAGAATGGCCGTTCTTCAAAACGCTCATCAACTTCATGCAGATGACGCTTGCCAAGAGTGATCTCCGAATAGCCAAGACCTACACCGACCTGGTAGAAGATCACGAACTTCGCGACCGGATGTGGGAAATCATCTCTACGGAGCATGAATCTTGCGTGAAAGCCCTAATACAGGTAACAGGCTACGATAGCCTCCTGGATGACAGTCCGGTCCTTCAGAGATCTGTACGGCTCCGGAACCCTTACGTAGATCCACTTTCCTATATACAGGTTAGTCTCTTGCAGCGCCTCCGCTCACTTCCCGAAGAATCACCAGAGCGTGACGCCACCCTGAACACCCTGCTCCGCACCATCTCCGGCATCTCCTCCGGTATGCTCAACACCGGATAATTGACTGCTAGCTTGAGGTGACTTCGTCCTGTGGAAGAAAGATGCGCTTGTACTCGGTTAGCGCATACCGGTCGGTCATACCGGCTACGTAATCGACGGTTTCCGTTACGGAGTCCGGATCACTCTTACCCCGCTCTGCGGGATGCTCAAGATAGTAGTGAAAGAGTCTGGTTATCACATCAGCGGCTCTCACGTTCCGGCGTGAATCAGGATTCCGGTAGACGTTTTTGAAGAGCCAGGTCCTGAGTTCCATAAGCGCCTCGTAGACTCTGTCCGAGAGTGCTATCTCGCCCCTCCACTGGGAAGTCGAGATCATATCCCGCACCAATGTATCTATCCTGATGCTCGTCTGCTCACCGAGTACGGCGATAGAATTCTCGGGCAATTCTTCCTGTCGGATGACCCCCGCACGAAGGGCGTCGTCTACGTCATGGTTGACGTAGGCTATCCGGTCGGCGATCCGCACGATCTCGCCTTCTCTCGTAGATGGATAGCCTTTACCCGTATGATTCAGTATTCCATCCCTGACCTCTAGTGTGAGATTCAGTCCCTCGCCCTCTTTTTCGAGTACGTCCACGACTCGCAAAGAGTGCTCGTTGTGCAGGAAGGTTCGTCCGTATTCCGTGAGAATTTCGGCGAGAGCTTCTTCTCCCGTATGTCCAAACGGAGCGTGTCCGAGATCGTGGCCGAATGCTATGGCTTCCGTAAGGTCTTCATTCAATACGAGAGAGCGGGCTATGGTACGGGAGATCTGCATCATCTCCAGCGTGTGAGTAAGGCGCGTACGAAAGTGGTCACCGTAAGGCGCGATAAATACCTGGGTTTTATGCATCAAGCGCCGGAAGGCTTTGGTGTGGATTATCCAGTCCCGATCCCGCTGGAACTCATTTCGCACCCCATCCGGCTTTTCCGACCGCAGCCGGCCCTGACTCTCTGTACAGGCCCAGTCTTTCTCTAAAGGTTTCACGCCGGTCGTCGTGAGCCGGAGGCTCCGAGCGACGAACTTCCGGGTGCATGGGCGAAGACGTGCGACCTTACCACCCGCTTGACACTCTCGTTGAGCCCGTTCGGTATCTCGGCGTCTCGCAACGGTTTCGAGATAAGTCTTTCGAGGCTGTCGATGGCACCTGGAGGTATAGGAAAGGCTTCTCCAACGGCGGGTCGGCAATCCGTGCAGAGCAATCCGCCAAGCGCCGGCGCATAGTAGAGGTGGCCTCCAGAGAACTCGTTGATCCCCTGGCTACAGCTCATGCACGAGTCGAGCTGAAGCGCGTAGCCGGCCAACATAGAGAGTTTCAAGGAAAATGCGGTCTGTAGAGAATCGTAGCCCGAATCCCTATATTCCAGGTTTTCGAGGCCTCTGTATAAAAGATTGAAGATGCGCCGGTCAGGCTCGTCCCCGCCGGAAAGAGCTCGTACCGTGCCGACTAATCCGCTGGCGGCTGCAAAGCGGCCCAAGTCCTCTCTAACGTCGTGGAAACTCCGCAACACCTCTACCTGCGTCACCGTGTCCAGGGTGCGTCCCTCGTAGGCCATGAAATCCACGCACGAGAGCGGCTCCAAACGGGCCCCGAAACGAGATCTGGTACGCCGGATACCCTTCGCTATAGTGGAGACGAGCCCCGAGTCGCTGGTGTAGAGGTCGACTATTCGATCTGCTTCGCCGTAGCGAATAGAGCGTAAGACTATGCCCTTACTCTTGTAGACCGCCACCCTCAGCCTCTTTCATGACGTCTACGCTGCTACTCATGCCCAATCGGGAGGCTCCGGCATTCAAGAGGTCCATTGCGTCCTGCAAGGTGCGAATGCCCCCAGACGCCTTGACCGCCACCCCTTCCGGTGCTTCCTCCCGAAGAAGGGCGACATCTTCCACCGTAGCCCCCGCGGGCGCGAATCCAGTTGAGGTCTTGACGAAGTCCGCTCCGCTGGAGGCGACGATACGCGTGGCTAGCTGTTTCATCTTATCCGTAAGGTACGAAGTCTCGATAATGACCTTCATCACCACATCCGTGAGACCGTTGTTCATAGCGACCACCCCGATCTCCTGGTTGAGGCTGTTGAGCTCGTCGGCCACATAGTTGAAATCCCCCGAAAGGAATTTTGAAAGGTTCATCACAACATCAAGCTCCGAAGCCCCGCCCAAAATGGCGTCTCTTATTGCCGCTGATTTGACGGCCACCGTATCCGCACCGAACGGAAAAGAGATCACGGTCGCCACCTTCACGTCCACACCGCGCAACTCTTTTGCAGAACGGCGCACGTAGCACGGCGGCACACAAACGGCCGCAAAGTGATGGTGGGCGGCCTCCTCGCACAATTGGATGATGTCTTGTTCCTGAATATTCGGTTTCAAGAGGGTGTGGTCCACCGTCTTCGCGAATTCTCGCACCCTCATTCCCACCGACGTACCTCCCCAGACAAATCTCGAACCATCAACCTGTATTATAAACCTAGCTGTTCAAGAAACCTCGTGTCTCCCCTCCAACCAGGACTAACCTTCACCTTCAAGTCTAGATAAATTCTCGTTCCGAGTAGCCGTTCTACGTCGCGGCGAGCTTCGGTTCCTATGCGCTTTATAGTTTTGCCGCCTTTGCCGAGCACGATCATACGCTGGGTCGCGCGTTCTACGTGGAGGATGGCGTAGATTACGGTGACATTCTCTTTGCGTTCGACCTCTTCTATCTCGACCGCTACGGCGTGAGGCACTTCATCTCGGAGTACGTTGAGGGCTTTCTCCCTTATGTATTCGGCTAGCACGAACGTTTCCGGGTAATCGGTAATGGAGCCTTCCGGGAAGTATCGTGGGCCCTGCGGCAGCATCCCGGCGACCGTTTCCATGAGAGGTTTGATGTTCAACCCTGCGGTCGCACTCAAAAGAAAAGTCTCCTGCCAGTCACCCAGCCCCGAGACTTCCTTGATTATCGGGAAGGCTTGAGAACTATCTCGCAGCAGATCTACTTTGTTGATTCCTATTATGGTAGGAGTTTGGGAGGAAGAGACAAGCTGGGCCACGTATCGGTCGCCGCTACCGATACCATCCATTGCCTGATTGGCATCGAGGAGCATCAGGATCGCGTCCGACTCCGTGAGGCTGTCGAGAACCTGTTGCTGCATTCGGGCGCGCAGTGTATCGCGGGGTTTCTGTGAGCCGGGTGTATCGACGAAGACAGCCTGGTAACCGTCGCCGTTTCGTACGCCACGGATCGGGCTGCGCGTTGTCTGAGGCCGAGGAGAGGTAATCGAGACCTTCTCCCCCACCAGCCGGTTTACCAGGGTAGACTTCCCTACATTCGGACGCCCTACAACCGCGATAAATCCGCTGCGAAAGTTATCGGAGTCTGTAACGCTTTCCTGGGCGGCCCCGATCACAGGGCTTCCGGACCGAAGGAGTTCGGGAGCATTTCCTCGAACGGGTAACGTTTTACGCCGCCATCAGATCCTTCCACCAAAACCTCCTTGCAGTTGAACTCTCTGAGCACCTGGCGGCAGGCGCCGCAGGGAAAGCACGGCGCAGCGTCGGGGCTGGCGATGGCGACGGTCTTTATCTCCCGATCTTCTAGCGTTGCGAGTGTCATGGTTGCCGTGGCGTTGCGTTCGGCGCAGACAGCCAGCCCGTATGAGGCGTTCTCTACGTTGCAGCCGGTGTGGGTAACTCCCTCTTCCGTTAAGATGGCTGCACCTACGTGGAATCCGCTATATGGAGCGTAAGCTTTCTCAGCGGCCTGCTTTGCAAGATCCATTAATTCTAGCTGATCCATACCTCACCCTCTCATAGAAACTGAAAAACAGCCACGGTTACGAGGATACCTATCACGGCTCCAACTACAACCTGGAAAAGGCTGTGAGTTCCACTCTCGATCCGACTCTGGCAGACGAGAAGGGCCATGAGCAAGGAGATCAGGGATACCAAACCGCCGTACAGGCCGTCGGCCGCTATAAAGCTTACGGCGACCCACCCGGCGAAAGAAACCGCGGCGTGCCCCGATGGCATACCGCCCGCGAACGTGTTTGGAGAGCCGGTCAAAGCCTTAATGAACACCACGATTAGCACCACCAGGGTCAGTGCGACCAGCGTGAGGTGTCCCGGCCACCGGCGAACACTCTCTACGGTCTCCAGGGTGAACGGCCCCAGATCATCTGCCAAAACCAAATACCCTACCAGTATTGCACCGATGCTGGAGACGAGGACGGCGCCGGCGGATACGTCTTTAGCCAGCTTCGCGAGCAGATGATACTCGTCGGTTACGAGATCTACGGCGAACTCCATCGCCGTGTTGAACATCTCCGTTATAAAGACGATCATGATCGCCAACACCAGTGCCGCGAGCTCCAGCGTAGATACGCCGACCAGAAGGCTCACTATCAAGACTACTAATGAAGCCCCTACGTGGAATCGCATGTTGCGTTGGGTTCGTACAGCGTAGACCATGCCGCGATAAGCGTGGTTGAAGCTTTGGGCTACGTTCTGTTGAGGCTTCTTTTCTTTCTTTTTAGCCACGCAATTTCTCCAACACCATCGCCTGGACTTCGGCCATCTCGCTCGACTCGAAATCCTCGCCGTGATCCATCCCGCTCAAATGCAATGCGCCGTGGACCACCAACTCCTCGACGCCCATATCGGGGCTCGCGCACTCCGGCGAGATGACGATCTCTCCCACCATCTCTCCGTACGGGCCGTCGACCTCGAAGCTCAACACGTCGGTCGGGGCATCTTTCTCACGAAACGCCTTGTTCAAGTTCTGTATGGTTTCGCTATCCACCAGCACCACGGAAACTTCCCCCAGATGGTCAAGGTCTAAGCCTCTACTACGAAATGCCGCGACGCACAGTTCTGTGGCGCGATACTCGTCGAATTGCGAATGACCTACTTCGTCGATGACTTCGACAGAAAACGTCATGCGCTGTCAGGCCTTCAGGTCGTCTTGCTCGCGGCTTTGTCGGGCGCCTTCGACTCTTTTGGACCACTTGGGTACTCGATGCGGGGCCCGAGGAAGCCGATGAGGGCTTCACGAATTGCCTCTCCGACCTCGTGAATTTCGTTCATCGTCAGCTTGCATTCGTCGAACTGTCCGTCGTCGAGCTTCTGCTTAATAGTACCGGTGACGACGTCTTCTATCCGTTTGGGAGTGGGCTTGGCGAGGGACTTGACGGTTGCTTCTACGGAGTCGGCCAACATTACTATGCCGGCTTCTTTGCTCTGAGGGAGACCGCTAGAGTACCTAAAGTCCGCCTCTCGCACGACCTCGCCATCTAGAGCTTCTTCGAGTGCCTTGCGGTAGAAATACTCGATGCGCGTAGAACCGTGATGTTGGGCTATTATCTCCAAAATTTCCTCTGGAAGGTCCCAGTTCCTACCGATCTCCAAGCCGTCCTTTACGTGGCGCCGGATGACCCGGGCCGAGAGGCTCGCCGTAAGAGCATTGTGCGGGTT
>JBARZO010000255.1:0-1843 GCA_049650165.1 Rubrobacteraceae bacterium | reverse complement strand
CTTCGCGCAAGAAGCCTTGATAAAGATCCTGGACAACCTGGATTCTTTTCGGGGTGAGAGCCGCTTTACCACTTGGTCGCAGAAGATCGGCGTGCGTGTTGCCTTCACCGAGCTGCGCCGTAAAGAGTGGCGGAACGTGTCGCTGCAAGAAATAACCGACCGATACGATACCAGTGGTCACGAGTCGCGGGCGTTCGCCGATTCTCAGTCATCCCCCGAAGACCTGGCTACCCAACAGGTCATGTTCGATACGGTGCGTCGGCTCATCTACGAGGAACTTACCGAGCGGCAGCGAGAGGCGATAGTAGCGGTGATGCTCAACGGCATGCCCCTCGAAGAAGCTGCCCGGCGCATGGACACCAACCGCAATGCCTTGTACAAACTGTTGTACGATGCCCGCAAAAGGCTGCGTAAGAGTTTGATCTCCGAGGGAATCACGTCACAGGACGTGCTGGCGGTGTTCGGTGGAGGGTAAGAAGTGTGGCATGAACATAGTCTGTACATACGTTAAGCGTAGAGAGAAGCAATAACGATGCTGGACCGCGAAGAACTAAACAAGTTGGTGCGAGCCGCGCTGGAAACCGGTGAGCAAGAGCTCGATTGCGACGACTGCCTGGACCAGGTGGACAGCTTCGTCGAGATGGAACTCGCCGGTTTGAATGCCGCTGCGGCGATGCCACTCGTCCACAACCACCTCCAAAAGTGTGGAGATTGTCGCGAAGAGTTCGAGGCGCTGCTGGTCGCCATGCGAGCTGTGGATGGTGACCGAAACGGGGGTAGCATATTCGACTCCGTGCGCCGCCTCTGGCGCAGGAGATGAGACGTTACATAAGTTATCTCACCCGACCATGTAGTCTAATCGTATAGATTCTCTGCATATTCGGAACTTACGCCTGGAGTAAGCTAACGGTAATTCTGGAATGATACATACAGACGTAATCGGCGATCGGGAGTATAAACTACAGATAGGAAAGAATAGGAAGGACTCGGATGGATGAGATCCAGAGACGTCTGAACGATTTATCGAAGAGGTTATCGTCGGTCAGTCGGGTGCGGTTGGTGATCGGGCTGGTCTTAGGCTTGGTCTTTTTGTGGTTGATCTCCCCGGCGTTCCACGGCCTGGTGATGCTGTTCTATGTGAACTGGCCTTTCTTCGTCGCGACGCTGGGTGGTTCGGCCCTGATATTCTACCTCTGGAGCGTGGGAGACAAAGACCCGGCCAAGCTAGTAGCCTTAGTCGTCACCATCGCCGTCGTAGCCTACGTCATCACCGCCGCCCCGCTGCGGGATCTGAAATTCCTTGATTCGATACAGGCCGAGGAGATCCCCGACATGCCCGATACGACGGGAGTTAGGTACCTTCCATACGACGTGGCGGCCCGTTTCGGCCAGAACACCCAGGACAACTCGACCCTTGTACTGGGAGGTTTCGAGCCTCTGGACAACGAAGAGGGCGGGATAGATTGGGTCTCCCCGAGGGAACCGAACGGCCCCTGGAACTCCATAGCCAACAACCAGGACGGGGCGATGGTCATAGAGCCCGACGGTTCGACGGAGATCATCAACCAGGAGTTCCGGCGCGGCGAAGGCATGGCCCTCTACAGAAACGTCCAGTGGAAGCTCATAAGACATAAATTCTTCGCACATCACACGAACCAGTACTACATTATGGACGGCAAAGAGCTGCTCGGCATCGTGCCTTACATAAGCTACAGGTTCTCCTTTCCGGTCATGGTCCCCCAATGGGGCGGCGTCATGGTCGTACACCCCGACGGAGAGACTGAAAAACTTTCCCCCGACGAGGCCCGTAACGACGAGCGGTTCCAGGGTGAGCGGCTGTATC
>JBARZO010000254.1:0-11891 GCA_049650165.1 Rubrobacteraceae bacterium | reverse complement strand
ACTTCCGCGTCAACCTCTGTGTAAGGACCTATCATTGTTTTACCTCCACTTTAGGTTTAGTACCGCGACGGTCTCTGCAGTTATGGAGCCCGTCGAATAACGGCCAACGATGGCAGTGGTTCCTGCTTGCTTCATTCGGGCAAGTATAGACTCTGTTCGGTGCGCCCTCAAACGTTTTCTCTTTTCTCCCGCCCTAGCTCCTCCGCCAACCGGGACAGTTCATCTTCGGTGATCTCACTATTAGCCCTCAGAAGCCGCGGCTCTCCTTCGGAAAGATCTACAACAGCCGAAGCTTCACCCGCTCCGGTATACCCCTCTACGACCGCGTCCACGGACGCGACGACACGCGAATCCATCGCCTCCAGGGACGCCGGGGGTAGCTTGCCAGCGAGGTTTGCGCTGGTTGCGTACAGAGGCTCTCCGTAGGCGGTTAGCAGCTCCACAATGACCTCGTGGTCGGGAACCCGTACCCCGACGGTTCCTCCCCCGTCCGAGCCCAACACGAGTGTTAGGGGTCCGGGCCAGTAAAGTTCTGCGAGCTTTCTAGCGATATCCGGTACTACGGAAACCATTTCGAGAGCTTCTTTTTCTGAGGCGCAGAGCAGGGCAACCGGCTTTTCCGGGTCGCGGTTCTTGATCTCCGAGAGCCGTCTTCGCCCCGGTTCGGCGGCGACGAGGCCCACTACCGTTTCAGTCGGGGCCAGGACAACGCCACCGCTGCGTAAGACATTGGTTGCTTCGACTATGGAAACGGTTTTCACTTTCTCTCCCGCTTCAGAAGCACCGCGCGCGGTGTGCCGGTAAGGTCTTGGCGCATTCCAACCGACACGAAGCCCGCTTCACGGCCCAACTCCGACACCGCTTTTTCCTGGCCGTCACCTACTTCTAGGACGACATCCGCACCGTCTTCGAGCAGCGGCCCCGACTCCTGAAAGATCCGACGGTAAAAAGAAAGTCCGTCCGGGCCGCCGTCGAGCGCTGGGTGCGGGTCCCAATCTCTAACCTCGGGGTCAAGATCTGGCAGATCCGCATTTCTCACATAAGGCGGATTAGAGACGAGCAAAGAAATCTTGCCCTGCAGTCCTTTGAGACCAGCGAATAGGTCTCCAAGATGGAATTGTATCCTCGCCCCCGCGTTCTCCGCATTGCGGCGGGCGGCTTCGAGTGCCGTTTCCGAAGTATCGGTTGCATATACTTCACACTGGGGTCGTTCTTGGGCCACCGAGATAGCGATGGCCCCGGAGCCGGTGCCGAGATCCAAGACCCGGCAACCACCCGAATGTTCGTCTACAGCTTCCAACGCCGCATCGACCACACTCTCAGTATCAGAACGCGGAATCAGGGTTTCTTCGTTTAACTCCAACTTGAGGCGTCGAAAGTAGGCATAGTCCAGGATACGCTGCACGGGCTCTCGCTGTTTTCGGCGTGAAATCCAGGAATTGTAGATGAGGCGTTGTTCTTCCGACAACGAAATTCTACTAGCGAGAACCTCGGCCCTGCCTATCTCTAGTAACTCCGACAATAGAAATTCAGCGGAGACATTAGCTTCTGGTACGCCAGCCTTCTCAAGCTCCGCAGCAGCATCCCGAACAACGCAACGGATGTCCGTTGGATCGAGCGTCATGCTCCTTCTAGCCAGGGGTACCGGCCGCTTCGGCGGCCAGGCGATCCGACCTTTCTTTGGCCGCCAGCGCCTGCGTAAATTCGTTCAAATCTCCGTCCAACACCGTTTCGAGATTATGGGAGGTAACGCCGACCCTGTGGTCCGTGATCCTTCCCTGCGGGAAGTTGTACGTGCGGACCTTGGCCGAACGATCACCGGTCCCTACCTGGGCCTGACGCATCGCACCCTCCCGCTCTTGCTGCTCGACGATCTCACGCTCCAGCAACCGGGACTTGAGTATCCGCATCGCCTGCTCCTTGTTCTGAAGCTGGCTCTTCTCGTTCTGACAGGTAACGACCAACCCAGTAGGCTTGTGCGTAATGCGGACCGCCGAATCCGTCGTATTCACGCTCTGCCCACCCGGCCCACTTGAACGATAAACGTCTACTTCAAGGTCATTCTGCGCCACCTGTATCTCGACGTCCTCAGCTTCCGGCAGCACGGCGACGGTTGCGGTCGAAGTGTGGATGCGGCCCTGGCTCTCGGTCTTCGGTACTCGTTGCACCCGGTGGGTACCACCCTCGTGCTTGTACACCGAATACGCCCGGTCACCGGAAACTTCCACAGAAACCTCTTTGAAACCGCCGACCTCCGCCGGACTCGAAGAAAGGGTCCGGTGCTTGAAACCAAGACGATCAGCGTAGCGAGAGTACATCTCGAAAAGTTCGCCTGCGAAAAGTGCTGCCTCGTCGCCGCCGGTTCCGGCCCGGATCTCCAGTATCACATCCTTGTCGTCGTTCGGATCGCGATCTATGAGCTCGGCCCGAATCTCCTCCGCCAGTTCCTCGGCCCGCTCTTCCGAGGCCTCAGCTTCGGCCGCGTAGAACTCCCGCTCTTCGGCATCCTCGGCCTGCGGCACGAGCTCCCGGGCCTCTCTTCCGGCTTCGATCGAGTCGAGCAACTCCTGGGACATCTCCGCTCCGCGCTTTACTTTGGCGTGGGCCTTCGCCACTTCCCTGTAGCGGTTTTGGTCGGAGTAGATGTTCGGATCGGAGAGTTCCTCCGTCAGCCCTTTGTAGCGTCCGAGTGTTTCCTCGGCCAACTTAATGACCTGTGTATCCATTAGATAACCAGCTTGCTGGTCGCCTCGTTCGGTTCCAGACGCGCCTCTTCTTCCATCGCGAGCACTTTCTTCAGCGACGCCATCGCCACCTCGACCATGTCGTCCGAAGGCTCCCGCGTGGTCAGCTTCTGCATCATCAACCCGGGCCAGATCAGAACCTTCACTACAGGGTTAGTCTGATTCTTCGCGCTCCACATGATGAACTCGAACGCTATACCGGCCACGAGCGGGATGACGATTATGCGGCTGACGATCATGTACAGCCAACCTTCGACCCCGAGGAGCGAGAAAACCAGAATGCTCATCACCAGCACGTACAGCACGAAGCTCGTCCCGCAGCGAACGTGGCTCGTATCCAGTTTATGGGAGTTCTCAGGGATCATCTCCTCACCCCGTTCGTAGACTTTGATCGCTTTGTGTTCGGCCCCGTGGTAGCCGAAGAAGCGTTTGATGTCGCTGCTGACGGCGGTGATGATCACGATGTAGGCGATAAAGATCGCGATTCGCAGGGCGCCTTCCACGAGGTTGAATACTATCGGGTTATCTATGCTGCTTCCAAGCAACGCCCCGAGCCCTTTCGTCCCGAGCACCGGCGCCGCCAAAAACAGCAAGAGCGCCAAGCCGAGACCAAATAGAAGCGTTACGGCGATCTCTTTTTTGGAGAGTTCCTCTTCTTCACCGAGGGCGATATTCGTCGAGAGGGTCAGAGCTTTCATGCCGAGCCACAGGGTCTCGGTGAGCGAAAGAAAGCCCCGGATGATCGGCAACCGGAATAACTTGCTCTTGCGCGTGACGGACCGGAACGGCTCCGCTTTTATGTCCGTATCCCCGGAAGGTGTCCTGACCGCCATCGCCCAGAAATTTGGAGAGCGCATCAAGACGCCCTCCATTATGGCCTGTCCTCCGACCCTCATATCGGCTCCCGGCTTACTTCTGTTGCTGGCGCGAGCGCCGGCGGTTCTCGAACCGCTGCACCCTACCGCCGGAGTCTACGATCCGCTGCTTGCCCGTGTAGAACGGGTGGCACACGGAGCAGACGTCCACCGTGATAGAGTCGCCCGCCGTCGAACGGGTCTCGAACTCGTTGCCGCACATGCAGCGCACGAGCGTCGTCGTGTACTCAGGATGTATATCAGTCTTCATCAAAGCCTCCGTCTTTTTGTACGATCTTCTTATACTCTTACAGTTTATTACGTCTGTCCAGTAAAAAACGGCGGCCGGACTGACTTAGCCAGGCCGCCGTGGGATCTCGCTATGCCCTTACGCGCTGCAGTTCGCGGAGGAATTCGGAGTTCGTCCGGGTCTCTTTGAGCTTGGTGATCAGGAGTTCTACTTTCTGGCTCGAATCCAGGGCGTTCAGGATGCTCCGGACCTGCCAGACCCGCTGAGACTCGCCCGGCTCCATAAGGAGTTCTTCCTTCCGGGTACCGGAATCTTCGATGTTGATGGCCGGGTAGATCCGCTTGTTCGCCAACTTCCGGTCGAGCCTGAGCTCCATGTTGCCCGTACCCTTGAACTCCTCGAAGATGACCTCATCCATCCGGCTGCCGGTCTCGACCAGCGCGGTCGCCAGCACCGTGAGAGACCCGCCGAACTCGATGTTGCGCGCCGCGCCGAAGAACTTCTTGGGCGGATACAGAGCTGCGGAGTCAACACCACCGGAGAGGATACGGCCCGATGCGGGGGCCGCGAGGTTGTAGGCCCGGGAGAGCCGGGTTATGCCGTCCATCAGGACGACCACGTCATCGCCATCTTCGACCAGACGCCGCACCCGCTCCAAGAGCAACTCCGCGACGGCGATGTGGTTGTCGGCCGGCTGGTCGAACGTAGAGGCGACTACCTCGGCCTCCGGGACGCTGCGCCGCCAGTCGGTGACTTCCTCCGGTCGCTCGTCGGCCAGCAGCACGAAGAGCTTCACCTCGGGGTAATTAGCGGTTATAGACTGGGCAATCTGCTGCAGGATGGTGGTCTTACCGGCTTTTGGCGGCGAGACGATAAGGCCTCGCTGACCTTTGCCAATGGGCGCAACCAAGTCTATAACTCTAGGCGCTATGTCGTTCGGCTTCCATTCCAGCCTAAGCCGCTCTGACGGATATAGCGGGGTCAAGTCGTCGAAGTTCTGGCGCTTGCGGCCCTTCTGGGGCTCCTGCTCGTTAACCGTCTCTATACGGACCAGGGCCGGGTACTTCTCGCCGTCGCGGGCCGGGCGGATCTGTCCGACGACTTCATCCCCCCGGCGCAGATTGAACCGCTTTATCTGAGAGGTCGAAACGTATACGTCGTTCTTGCCCTGACTGTAGCCGCCGGTCCGCAAAAAGCCGAACCCGTCGGGTAGTACGTCGAGGATACCGCTCTGTTTCGGGCCGTCCGAATCATCACCGCCGCCCTTCTGTCCGCCCCGGTCGCGTTGGCGATCCTGACGCTCCTTATTGGGCTTGCGCTGTTCGCGGCGTTGCTCGACTTCTTCGGGTTGAGCGACTACCGCGGTGTCGGCTTCTCCGAAACCGTCTACGGGAGCCTGGGTAATAGTTTCTTGTGCGGCGCTGGCACCGTTCGTCGCCCGAACCTCGGCTGCCCCGTTGGCTGGTGCTGCTGTCAAGCTGTCTTCTTCACGGCTGGCCTGCTGGCCGGCGGCTTGTTCGGTGGCTACTTTGTAAATCATCTCGGCCAGCTCGTTCTTACGGTACCGGCGGTACTGTTCGATACCGAGTTGGGAGGCGATCTGGTGCAGGTCGCTCAAGCGTTTGCGTTCGAGAGTGGCTAATTCGGTCATGCTGTTCTACCTTTCCTTTATTACGATGAGAGATCGTTCGTCGAAGTTCGTCAATATTTCCTGCTAGCTGCTGTTTAGAGTTGGAATCCTTGAATACCGGCGCCCGGTTCGAGCGCGTGGATGGTATCTATGAATCTTATCATACGCGGTTCCGTACACATAACTACGGAATGTGTCCTTCCACCGCCTCTAAAGTACCGTACGCCGTTCAAAGTTTCACCCGGGGTGATGCCGGTAGCCGCGAAGATAACGTCCTCGCCCCGCACGAGGTCGTCGAGCGTGAGCTTCCGTTCCGGGTCTTCGAGGCCGTCTTCTTTCGCGCAGTTGCCCGCTCTCGTCCAGACGCTCTTCGCGGAAAATTTCCGTGGCAAGCGTGTACGCCTTCTCCGGGGCTCCGGAGCCTTCCAAGCGGCCAACACCCAACGCTACCCGTTCGGTAACAGCCGTGTACTCGATGGCCGTTTGGGCTACAGAATCCGGTCGAGGTTCCAACGAACTAATAGACAATCACCAACCTCCTTCTCCCGAAACCAACCAGCGCTGGGCGATCTAACTTTTCAACGGAAGTTTCGTAGGAACGGTGTGAGGCGTTTACGCGCCTGTGGCGGGAATCCGCCTTCACACACATAAATTATATAATAGGAACGCGATTTAACCACCATTGCCGGCTAGCGCTTCCCGCGCTAGCCGCAGTAACGACTCGTCGAGCCCGTCGCCCACCGGATCGTTATCGCAGTAAAAGACCGGTTTGCCCTCCTGGGAGCCGCGCCAGGTTACGACATCCACAGCCGCGGCTTTTATCTCCGTCAGGTACGCTTCCACATCTTCCATACGATCCAGGTCTTCGGCGAGCCGTCGCCGGTCGGAGAGATTTCCCGAAGCACCCACCACCTCGCATCCGTACTGGGCCTCTAGATGCTCCGATAGTTTCTCCAGCACTTGCGGGGGTGCCGTCGAGACGTACGCTACGCGCAAGCCTTTTATCTCGCCCACGGGCCGGGGACGGAAGACCGTGGGGATCACCTCTATGCCAGGCTTTAGTTCTCGGACGGCCTCGGCAATATCCCGGACCTTCTTATCATGCGCCATTGGCTCCTCGCTCATGGTCAGGAGTAGGAGGTCGGAGATCAGGACTCGATAAGCCCCGAGAAAACCGGTGATGTACTCCGGGTCCTGGTTAGCGCCCGCCACAAGCACCCGCCGGTCAACCACGACCGGTGGTATGGCCGCCCCGGAGCCATCGAATACCGTGATGCCGGTATCTAGCCCGTTAGCGATCCTCGCGCCTTCGAGCACGTTAGAGACGAACGGCTCGCCGGACAACCCTCCGCCGCAGCGGCGGCATCCAACGGTCATGACCCGGCTGAGAGCCGCCGTCTCATAGTAGTCGCTCGCGGCGTGCGCACCGCGCTTCAGGGCTTCAAGAAGGTAGTCGCTGCCAACGGTAAGCTTGTGGCCTTCGATCACCTCCGGCTCCGACGGACCGCCGCGGCCCATCGACACGACTCCGGGATCAAAGCCCTCCCGTGCGAGAAGCCGCGCCAGATAACCGGAGATAGCCGTCTTACCAACCCTCTTCCCCGTCCCGATAACCGCCAGCGAAGGCTTCTCCGAAATATCGTGCAGGTCTGTTGGCCTCAACTCGAAATCACTGCCAACGTAGCGGGCGCCCGTCGCCAGCGCCAGCGACGCTATCCGCATCCGCTCCCGGTATCCGACCACCGGTTCGTCGGAAAGGTCCACCACCACACCGACATCGTATTCGCCGAGGGCTTTTTCGACCGCCTCGACGGGTGAGTTAGCCTTCACCAGCGGCATTCCGTAGTCGGTGCCTTCCTTCAGTTTCTCCGTGCCGCCGAGAAAAGCAGCCGCGATCCCGTCGAAGCCCAGATCTTCACGGACTTTCTGCATGGCATCCAGAACCACCGGCGGGTAGTGTTCACCGTCGATCAGGAACAGCGCCCGCACGTTTCTACTGGTCGCCGGAGACACCGGCCGTTGAGTCTATTTTGTCCTCACGATGCGTATACTGCTGGGTCTCGGAGTTGAAGTCCACCGTGAGTTCGCGCTGCTTGAACGGGTACTTACGGAACACCTGTACGCGACCGTTCTCGATCTCGATGATGTTGTAGCAGGGACGGGTGTTCCCCCGCAGACGCGTCGTGGAGGCCGTCCCGGCGTTTACCAGGAACATGTCCTCTAGCTTCCAGGAGTACGGCACGTGCTTGTGACCCGAGAGAACCATGTTCACCCCAACATCGTCCAGAAGCTCCAGTACATCGCCGGCGTCGAAGATGATGTTGCGTTCCCGGCCCGTGCCGGGTATCGGCATGAGGTGGTGGTGGACGACGAAGATCTTGAGCCTGTCTCCCGCGTTTTTGAAGCCTTCGCGGATAAAGTCGTAGTGCTCGCGCCCCACCCGACCGTCGTTCAGATCCGGCTCCGACGAATCAACGCCCACCATCACCGCATCCTCGAAGTCTATGATCGAGTGCCGCTCCCCGAAGAGTCGCTCGAAGTGGAGGTAGCCCACGTTGCGCGAGTCGTGGTTACCGGGGATCACCATAACGTTTTCGCAGTGGAGGCGGCCCAGATACTCTGCCGCCGTCTCGAACTCTTGGCGATACCCGGCGGCGGTGAGATCCCCCGACATAACAACCGCCGTGGGGTTGAGGTCATTGACCTCCAGAATCGTGCGTTCCAACAAGTCCGGAATAAAAAACGGGTTGTTGCCGCAGTGGATATCGCTGATCTGGCAGATAGTCAATCGACCGTTCGTGCTCATGTTCTCCCTAATGCGCTAGAACGCTGAAAACACCATCCGCAGTATAGCAGAGGCGTTTGAGGTCCCGCCGCTCATCTTAGGCCAGGAAACCCTTTCCAGATCAGCCTTTTCACATTTTCTCGGGCGCTTCGACCCCCAACAAACCAAGGCCGGACTTGAGAACCGTCTTGGTCGCGGCGCACAGCGCAAGCCTCCTAGCCTGCACCGCTTCGTCGTCCACCAATACCCGGTGGATCGTGTAGAACTGGTGGAAACGGGTCGCGAGTGTCTCCAGGTAAGTCGGCAGCGGGTGTACTTCGCGGCGGGAAGCAGCATTACTTACCACGCGACTGAAGTCCAAAAGCTCCAACACCAACGCCCGCTCTTCGGCGGCGAGGTCGCCCGTTGAGAAACCTTCGAAACTTTCGAGGCTTTCTCTCGCCCGCTCGAAGATACTCGCTATCCGAGCGTGGGCATATTGGACGTAGAAAACCGGGTTCTCGTCGGACTGCTGAATGGCGAGGTCCAGGTCAAAGTTCATCTCGGTCTTATGAGAAGACCGGACGTAGAAGTAGCGGGCAACGTCCACCCCCACCTCGTCCATTAGCTCGTCGAAGGTTACGAAGGTTCCGGCCCGTTTGCTTACCTTGACCTGCTCTCCTTCGCGGACGAGCTTCACCAGCCGCACGAGTTCCACGTCCAGGAAGTCCCCCGGTATGCCGAGCGCCACTAGTCCGGCCCGGATGCGGGGTGGATAACCGGCGTGATCCGCGCCTAGGACGTCTACCGCCGTCCCGAATCCTCTTTGATATTTGTCTCGATGGTAAGCAATATCCGGAGCCATGTAAGTATAGGAACCGTCGCTCTTTACCAACACCCGGTCCTTGTCGTCGCCGAACTTCGTAGTCTCAAGCCATTGTGCGCCCTCGCGCTCGTAGACGTGCCCGGAAGTCTTCAGCTCTTCGATCAGGTCGTCCACCGCACCGAATTCGTAGAGGCTCTTCTCATTGAAGTAGTTGTCGAAGGTGGTACGCGCCCTCCCCAGCGTTTTCTCGATGTCGTCCATGCAAGAGCGAGTGGCGAACGCGCTGATCTCTTGAAGAGCTTTCTCCCGGCTCATGTCGAAGTAAACCGCGCCCCGCTCCTCAGAGAGCGCCTGGGCTATCTCCCGGATGTACTCGCCGCGGTATAGGGCATCCGGGTCGGCGACGGGCCAGGTCTCACCATGAAGCCCAGCATACTTTCGGGCCACGGACTCTGCGAGTAGCCGGATCTGGTTACCACCATCGTTGAAGTAGTATTCGCGTGAAACAGGATAGCCCGCAGCTTCCAGTATTCGGGCCAGAGAGTCACCATAAGCCGCATGCCTACCATGGGCAACGGTCATCGGTCCGGTCGGGTTCACGCTCACGTACTCCAGCAGGATCGGCTTGCCGGAAGTCTCTTGACGACCGTAGTTATCGCCACTACGGAGCAGGTTTGAGATCTCAGCCCACAAAGCCGCTTCGGAGAGCCAGAAGTTTATAAACCCCGGCCCTGCGACCTCGACGCTCTCGACAAAATCCGCGTCTATGTTCGCGGCCAGGTTTTCGGCTACTTCCCGAGGGTTTCGCCTGAACACTCGGGCGTTGACCAGGGCCACGTTCGTCGCGAAATCCCCGTGCGAGGAATCGTTCGGACGTTCGACGTGGACTTCTTCCAGGTCAACGTCGTAAAGCTCGCGGGCCGCGTCCTTAACTATAGTGGAGAGATTCTTTTCCAGGCTCATTACACGGTCACTCATCCCGCTCTAGTAGCTCATTCATCAGACGGCGATTTTCTTCGGCCATCCGCGCGGTTTCCTCCGGATCATGTTCGAACCGCAGCGTGAACACGTCGCCCGGCGTCGCGTCTGCGGGTAGCGCCTCTCGCGGTACGTCGAAGCTTTTATCTCCGTCGGGATAGGGTAACAACACGGCCCACCCGTTGTCCTCGAACCTGTCCAATTGAACACGCATGTATCCAATATTAGCAGGCGTCGTTCCGTAGCAAGCGTCGTTCCGACCGTTGCGCAAAGTTTCTCCACCAGACCAACTTCTCCGGTTACTCTCACCAATGATACTTTTCGCCACGCTCGATCTTGGTCGCCCGGTAGAGTTGCTCCAGCAGAACGACCCTCGCCAGGGCGTGCGGCAGTGTGATCTCCCCGAAAGAGATTGCCTCATCCGACCGACCTAGTATCTCTTCAGACAATCCCAGAGGACCGCCAAGAACGAACGCTACGTCGCTACGCCCGGAGGTTCCGAGGCCGGAGAGCTTTCGGGCCAATCTCTCGGAGGAGACCTGCCGCCCACGTTCACGGTCCAACGCCACGAGGTAAGCGCTGGAGGGCACCTTTTTAGACAATCGAGCAGCTTCAGCCGAGAAGATTTCCTCTCGGCTCCACCGGTTCATGTCCTCCTCTGGGACCTCGACGACGTCTACCGGGAAGTAGCGCCGGAGCCTCTTCAGGTAGTCTTCGCAGCCCTCGTCGGCCCAGCCCCGGAGCTTTCCGACGGCCACTATGGTGGCCCGCCGGATCATTCGACCTCGAATAGTTGCTGGACCGCGTCGCCTTGGGCATAACGGTAGACGTACTTTGGACTCTCCGGCGCCGCACCCACCTCGATCCACGGGGTAGGATGACCGGCCATTGCCGCCCGCACCCGGACGCCTTCGTAACCAGCTTGCCGGAGCACCTTACTCACCGCGCCACACGCTCGGGCAGGAGAGTTGTTCTTTTTCGAAAGATGGGCGAGAACGAGATCTTTGAGCCCGTGCGCCGCGAGCGCGAGCGCCGCTTCCGCCGCTTGTTCGTTGGAGAGGTGGCCGTTAGGAGAGAAGATCCTGCGCTTCAACTCCGCTGAATAAGGGCCACTACGCAGCCAGTCGGTTTCGTGGTTCGCCTCCAGCACCGCCGCGTCAGCACCCCGCATCCACCGTAAAACCTCCGGCGACACCTCGCCGAGATCCGTCGCCAGCGTCGCGGCGCGAATCCCATCCGAGAGTCGCAGACCGAAAGTTGGAGCGTCGTGGGGAACTTCGAAGAAAGTCGCCGTCAAGCCACACACCTCAAAAGCTTCCTCGGCCTCGGCCCGCATCGTTCGCGAATCCTCCAGGACACCCGGCGCCGCATAGACTTCCACGGGCCACTTTTTCAGCAGGGTCCGCAAGCCCGAAGTGTGGTCTGCGTGACCGTGAGTCAGGAGAACCGCACCCACGTCCTTCAAACTCCGGCCTATCCGTTTGAGCATGGCCTCCAGACGGCGACAGGAGATTCCCGCATCTACCAGTAAACCCCCGGCATCCGTCTCGACATAGGTGGCGTTTCCCGAGCTACCACTCGAGAGGACGCTCAGACGGAAGTCGGTGGCGGTTTCCATAAACTCGATGATGTTAGCACGAGAAATGTCAGGTGCTTTTACCTATCAACTCGCCCTGAACGATGATCCGCTCTTTGTAGTCTGGAAGAGTACAAGTTTGGAGAGAAACCACCGGGCCGCCCGGTTGGGGCTCCATTACCTCGACGTTGTCGGGGGTCACGACGACTTGTTTGGTGATCCGGTAGGCGTATTCCACTCCCTCGGCATCCTCCAAAAATATCTCAGCC
>JBARZO010000253.1:0-4748 GCA_049650165.1 Rubrobacteraceae bacterium | reverse complement strand
CCTTCGAACGCCGCGGCATGACCCACCCCGCCGGTGAGGTAGCTTGGGTCTACTAGCCGCAGGTCAAGGAGGCTTGGCGAGCCGCCGAATCCGAAGACGTAGTCGTAGGACCATAGAGCGGCAGCGTGGAAAGCTATTACGCCCCACAAAGACCCCTCGTAAAGGACCCATAGGGCCGCGAAGACCGCCCACAGGAGGATATTTACAGCCAGTATCGGCGGCCAGGGGTCATGGAGTTCGCCAATGCCGAAGAGGGTCATGATGTGGAAGAAGTGGAAGAAAGAGAAGAAGACCGAAGAGAGGAGAATGCCGGCGAAGGCCCCGTAGCGAACCCCGATCGCCTGTAGCGCCCAGCCCCTGAAAAGAGCCTCTTCGATCCCGATCTGAAAGGCCCGTCCCAGATAGGCGGCTGACAGGATCGCGGCGAAGCCGGCGAGTCCCACGGGTCCGAGGTCCATCCATCCTTCGAAAGCGAGGTGGCCGCTCGCCGCCTGTATGGCTACCCATGCACCGACCATCATCAGGGCTACGAGAATACCCTGCAGGTGCTGTCCGAGGGCGGCGGAGTTGATCTTCAGACCCAGCGAGGAGAAGGGACGTTTCTCGTAGAACCTAAGCCACGCCCATAAGAGGAGATAGACGGGAGCGAAGTAGAGAACCTGTTGAAGGAGTAAGCCGACCGTGGAAGAAAAGACCTCGTTAAGGAATAAGGACTCAAGCAGCGGAAACTGTAGTATGAGCAGTTCGACACCGGCGAGGGGTACGAATCCCAGCAGAAGTCCCACATCGTAGAGGGTGAGAAGCAGCAAGACTACTACGAAGATGTTGGACGATCTGCGTCCCGATTTGGCGGCGACGAAATGAGTGTTTTGAGGCCCGTCGGGGCTGAACGATTTCTCCATCGGTTTGTCTATCAGTTTCTTCACTGCGTGATCTCCTTGCCTCGGAGCTTACCTGTCACCACTAAACCTAAGGCCAAACCGGTCACGGATGCATCAGCCGAAAGTCACTCTCCGAGGTTAAAAGGTAACGTTTGGGTAATGGTTGTTCGTGCATTGAGTTGCTTTGAGTTCGTGCGCTTGAGTTTCAGACGGGTCTTGAGAGGACGCGGAGCGACTTCGATCCGCCGGACGCCTGCCGGGCGACCCTACTTGGCCCTACTTCAGCAGAGCTACTTCGTATTCAGAGCAGTCCCAGTCGGCGGGCTCGGGCGAGAGCGTCGGCGCGATTTGCCGCTCCCAGCTTGCGGTAGGCGTTTGAGGTGTGGTTCTTGACCGTACCTAGGGCGAGGAAGAGGTCGCCTGCGATCTCCTTGTTGGACCGCCCAGAAGCAAGAAGCCTGAGCACCTCTAGCTCGCGCTCGGATAGGGACTCATCCAGCGCATCATCAGGAGCCTCTTCCGTAGAGTCGAACGGCGACTGACTCGTCTTCTGCTCGGAAGGCTGCAGCATCTCGGAATAGTCCTTATCGCGCAGGCCGTAGGCCAGAACCCCATCATACGCCCGCGCCTCCACGTAGCCCTTTACAGCGAGGTCTTCAAGCATCTTTGAGGCTTCCTCGATAGTCAGTGAGGTTCGTAGGGCGGCGGTCATAGGCGTGAGTTGGCCTCGGTTGGCGAGCGCGCCGAGAAGTTGGCGTTCGCCGACTCTTGCTCGGGACCTATTACGATACTTCAATGCCATCGGCACTCCTACACCGAGAGCCACCAGCGAAAGCCAGCCGAGAGGACCACTATATGCACCCAAAGAGATAGAGACGGTCAGGACGATCACCGCCCATCCACCCCACTTCAGCGCCCTCTTACCCTTCGAGTCCGAATCCGACATGGTTTCGGCTGTGCCAGGCCGTTTGCCTTGCTGATCCAGCTCAGGCAAATGATTCTCGGATCCGAGCGTCCCTTTCATTCAGCGGCCTCCTTGCCTTCGAGTGTGTAAAGTGTACCTAACATAACTTAGTTTAAAGCCAAACCTCCTTGCGGCACATCGGCCGATAGTTACATCTTGGAGTCACGAAAGTCACGCTTCGGTCATGGTTGAGGGGTAGTAGAAGCCTGTTTTTTTTCGGACACGACCGCAGCTCGACAGTGTCGCTTTGATCTTTCTGCTAATTGTGCATCAGCGGTCACCGGCTTCGACCAGGCCGGTCTCGTAGGCGAGGACGACGGCCTGGACCCGGTCGCGGAGGTCGAGTTTGGTCAGTATCCGGCCCACGTGCGTTTTGACGGTGCCCTCCGACACGACCAGCTCCCCGGCGATCTCCGCGTTCGACAATCCCCGGGCCACCAGCCGCAGCACCTCGTGCTCTCGCGGCGTCAGCTCTTCGAGCCGGTGCTCCTCCGGGACGGGGTGTTGTTCACGCCCGGCGGGCTGGTTGCTCGCGAAGTGGTCCAGGAGACGGCGCGTGGTGCTGGGCGCGACGACCGCATTGCCGAGGTGTACATGGGTGATCGCCGAGACCAGATCGTTCAAGGGCGCGTCCTTGACGAGGAATCCGCTCGCACCGGCCTGGAGCGCGTCATAGACGTATTCGTCGAGGTCGAAGGTGGTCAGGATCAGCACCCGTGGGCCGTCCCCGGCGCAGATCCGCCGCGTCGCCTCCACTCCACTAATCCGTGGCATCCGCACATCCATGAGCACGACATCCGCCTGCACCGTCTCCAGCAACTCCAGTGCGGTGTCGCCGTCGTCAGCCTCACCGACAACCTCGATCTCCGGGCGAGACTCCAGGATCATTCGGAAGCCCACCCGGATCATCTCCTGGTCATCGACCAGCACGATGCGTATCGTCATTCTCCGCCTCCGATCGGCAACGTCGCCACCACCTCGAATCCTCCGCCCGGCCGGGGACCGGTCCGAAGTTTCCCGCCGTAAGCAGCAACCCGCTCTTGCATTCCCACTAATCCATGACCACCATCCGGCTCACTGTTAGGTATGGCACCGAGGCCAGTTCCGTCGTCGGTAATCTGCACCTCCAGCGAGTCGCCCTCGTAGCGCAGTTGCACCTCAACCTTTCTAAGCGACGAACCGGCGTGCTTCCTCGCATTGGTCAACGCTTCCTGCACCACCCGATACACCACGAGATCCACGCCGGCCGTCACCTCGACGGGTTCTCCCTGCACCGTCATCTCTACGGGGAGCCCGGATGCCCTCGACTCCTCGATCAACGGCCCTAGTTGCGCGATGCCCGGCTGCGGTGCGTGAGATCCCGTCTCCCCGTCTCGCAGGACATCGAGCATCCGCCGCATCTCAGCCAGCGCATTCCTGCCGGTATCGCGCACGGTCACCATCGCCTTCTCAGCGCGTTCCGGCTCACTGCGCACCTTCAAAGATGCGCCTTCCGCCATCACCACCACCGCGCTCAGGCTGTGAGAGACGATGTCGTGGATCTCCCGAGCGATCCGGGCCCGCTCCTCAGCAGCCACGACCCGTGCCTGGCTCTCTTTCTCCCGCTCCAACTGACGCGCACGCTCCTTCAACCCATCCACGTAGTCACGGCGAATGCGAACCATCGTGCCCCACGTCCATGCCACGACTACCACAACAAACGGCTGGCTCAGACCGCCGTCCATCCGCGGCACCACCGCGAGTAGCACCCAGAGCACCACTGCGGCAGCCGCCGGCACCGAAATCGGCCAGCGAAAACGCGCGGCAACGTTGTAGAGAGCAAACGCCAACATGATGTCGGCCGCGTAGACGCCCAAGCCCAGCGCCAACTGCAACCAGGCCGTCAGCAGGATGATCCCGAACACGATGAGCGGATAGCGACGTCGAAGGACATACGGCGCGCACAAGCCGACCGCGACGACGATACCTATGCCGGGCCACAACCCGTCAGGGATATAGCCTGGTAAGCTCAGCAGGGTGTAGTTGTAGGCGAACACGGCCAGGGCCACGACCACATCAACGAGCCACAGACGCTCCCGCAGCCAGGAACTCGAAGTCCCCTTCAGCTCCAGCCTGACGTCCGTGATGTCCTCGTCGCGCCGCTCACCCGTTCGTGCCGTACCCCTCATTTATCCCGACCTTGCCGCTGCTGACTGGCAGCAACCGAGCAATTCCGCTCTCGCGCTGACGACCAGACCAGCAGCATCGCAACCGAATCTCCCCGGCTGCCCACGCAATCCCTGTCCGGACGAACAAAGAACATGGGTTCACCGAACTGTCTGGTCTCAAACGCCAATTGTCGTCCCCCCTTCTGGGTCACAGTGGTTTATCGATACCTCACGTTCTTCTACTCTCGAATATTAACGTGTTTTCCGCTATCACAAGCCTTGTCAGGGATCCCAGATTATGATCCTGCGCGAACGCCACAGAGACTCCGTTTAGCCATTGCAGACGAAGTGGAATAAAGAGAAGCGAGGTATAGGGAAGAAGCTCGCTCCATGATTTGCGATGCTACTATTGTTTTGAGTGTAACCTGTAGCATGAGGTGATTAGATTCTGTTTGCTTCCCTTGATAGGTTCAAGGAGCGTGTCGGCACTGTAGTTTCTGGGGAATGGCGGCACCCGCACCGCCGTCCGCTGGGAGCCTTTATGTCGGAGCGGGCCAAGGCGGTGCGACTCAGGACCTTCGAGGAAGCCCGGTACTTGGGACACGACCGTATCGGTACGGAGCACCTGCTTTTGGGAATACTCGCGCAAGATAACGGGGAAGCCGCAGCCCTTCTCCGAAGGAACAACGTAAAGTTTTCGGAAGTAAGGTCAGCCGCGGATCTACTAAACGGTTCGGCACCAGCCGACCCTAAAAG
>JBARZO010000252.1:0-1589 GCA_049650165.1 Rubrobacteraceae bacterium | reverse complement strand
AGTGGCTGGCTCTGGCCCTGGGATATCCGGGGATCCAACTAGTCGAGTTGGGTCCAGAGATAGCTGTTGCTTCCACCCGCTTGCCGGGCCATTTCCACCGAGATCCCGCAGACCAAATAATCGTCGCCACGGCCCTGGTGAATGGCTGCTCGCTCGTTACGTCTGACAGCAAGATTCTAGATTACGAACATGTCGCTACTATCGCTTGAACGCAGGACGTAGCCTGACCCTAGCCCCCGATCTGGCTCATCGTGCGGTTCCGCGATTCTTCGGGGAGTGTGAGGCCTGCAGCAGGCTTTATACCCGCCGTGTGCCAGAGGACTTCGTGGATCGCCGGTATCGGGTCTTCGGAGCGGATGGCGTCTTTTACCGGCACGTCGAGGTCGGTGAGGAGGCAAGGGTGGATCTTGCCGTCGGCGGTTAGCCGCAGCCGCGAGCATCGGGCGCAGAACGGTTCGCTTACCGGCGTTATGACGCCGAAGGTTCCGGGGGCGCCGTCGAACTTGAACTCGTCCGCCGGGGCCGCCGGGTCCTCTTTCTCTACCGGCTTCAGGTCTCCCAGTTCTTCCTGGGCGCGCTCCAGGATCTCCTTGCCGGAGATAAAGAGTGAGCGGAAGCGGGAGCCGTCGGTGTCGCCGTTTAGGGGCATTAGCTCTATGAAGCGGGCGTGGATCGGGTACCGGAGGGTTAGCTCGGCCATGGCGGAGATTTCGTCGTCGTTGACACC
Source organism: Rubrobacteraceae bacterium (assembly GCA_049650165.1). Classification (GTDB taxonomy): domain Bacteria; phylum Actinomycetota; class Rubrobacteria; order Rubrobacterales; family Rubrobacteraceae; genus SIRX01. Next base: position 862 of record JBARZO010000252.1, on the reverse strand, counting down.
GCGCATCGCCACCGCGTTTAGCTTTACGGGCGAGAGCGGAGTTTCGAGGGCCGCCAGGATCGAATCCCACACCTTCTCGAAATGGTTACGGCGCGTGATGAACCGGAACTTCTCCGGCTGCAGCGTATCCAGCGAGATGTTTATGCGGTCCAGGCCCGCCTCTACCAGGTCTTCGAGATAATCTTTTAGCAAGAAACCGTTGGTCGTCATGGTGACGTCTTCGAAACCCATCTCCTTGAGCTGCGCTACAAACCAAACTACGCCGCGCCGGACCAGCGGTTCTCCACCGGTGACCCGAACCTTGGTGACGCCGAGTTGTAGGCAGGCTTCGGCGAAGGTGAGCATCTCTTCCAGGGTGAGGATGTGGCTCTTGTCCTGGAAAACGATGTCTTCGGGCATACAGTATTGGCAGCGGAAGTTACAGCGGTCTGTGACGCTGATCCGCAAATAATCCATCTTCCGATTGTAGGAGTCTGTCAGTTGTGTAACGCTCGTTTTCAAAACTTCCTCCTTTCGGAACATTGTAAACCCTGGGATGCTCAGCGGCTGCTTTCGGCGCGAGATTCGTCACCCTATTACAATTTAGGGCGAATTGACGCTAAACTGTCGCGAGATTCGGCGAAACTGGAGGAGGGCTACAGTTTGGGCAAGCTCCCCATAGAGATAAAAACTGTGGCGCATCACCTTAAAGGCGACGAACCTAGAGGAACTTGCTCCTGACGGCGGCGCTGGTGCTCGTGCCGCTGGTCCTGGCCTTACTGGCCGCGCCCGTGGCGGTGCTCGCCGGTATGATCCGCACCAACCTGGCCGCACCGGCCGGGGCGGCGGTTACCGCGCTGGCGTTCGGGGCCACGTCCTACGG
>JBARZO010000251.1:0-4044 GCA_049650165.1 Rubrobacteraceae bacterium | reverse complement strand
CCCCGAGTACGCCTCGGCAAACTCGACCTCTCCGCCAACGGTCGGAACCCCGACGGCATTCCCGTACCCCCCGATACCGCTGCCCACCTCCCGAAACAGATAGCGATTCCGCTCGTCCTCCAGAGGCCCGAAACGGAGCGAGTTCATCGAGGCCACCGGCCGCGCCCCCATCGCCAAAATGTCCCGGATAATGCCGCCGACGCCCGTCGCAGCCCCCTCATAGGGCTCGACCGCCGAAGGATGGTTGTGGCTCTCCATCTTGAACGCCACCGCCCAGCCTTCACCGACTTCGACCACCCCGGCATTCTCACCCGGCCCCTGCAACACCCGCTCTCCCTCGTTCGGGAATCGCCGCAACAGCGGCCGCGAGTTCTTGTATCCACAGTGCTCGCTCCACATCACGGAGAGCAGCGAAAGCTCCAGGTAATTCGGCTCTCGTCCCAGAAGCTCCAGGATACGCTCGTACTCAGCGTCCGAGAGGCCAAGCGCGGTGTAGGTTTCCTGGACGTTCAAACGCCTGCTCCCACGAGCACCGACCGGAGTATGCGAAGTCCCTCATCCGAGCCGAGCGTGGGGTCGGAGACGCGTTCGGGATGCGGCATGATCCCGACGACGTTCCGCCCCTCGTTGCACACGCCCGCTATATCCCCAATAGACCCGTTCGGGTTCTCCAGGTAGCGCAGCACCACCCGTTCTTCATCCTCCAACTCGGCCAGCGTCCTGGTGTCTACGAAGTAATTGCCCTCGTTGTGCGCCACCGGCAGCGTAAGCTCCTCGCCAACCTCACAACCCGCCGTCCAGGGAGTATCGGTAGTCTCTACCCGCACCCGAACCCGATCACAGACAAAACGCATGTTTATGTTCTGCAACAATGCGCCGGGCAGCAAATGGGCTTCGGTGAGCACCTGGAAACCGTTACAGATACCTATGATGGGGCCGCCGTCGCGGGCGAATTCTTCCAACGGCGCCATGACCTTCGCGAATCGGGCGATGGCTCCCGGTCGGAGGTAGTCGCCGTAGGAGAATCCGCCGGGTACGATCACGGCGTCCACGCCTTTGAGTTCCGGATCGGCGTGCCACAGTTCAACGGGCACGGCGCCCAGGCGTTCTACGGCGTAGAGGGCATCCCGGTCGCAGTTGGAGCCGGGCAGGATAGTTATTCCTATCCTCACCCCACTACCTCCCACTCGTATTCCTCGACCGTGGGGTTCGCCAGGAGACGTTGGCACATACCGTCGACCTCGTCGGATGACTCTAGCTCCAGCTCGATCAAGCGTCCCACGTGAACCGCTTGCACGCCCTCGAAGCCAAGCGCCGGAAGCGCATTTTTCACTGTCTCCCCCTGCGGGTCGAGGATGCCGGCTTTCGGGCGTACCAGGACACGGACTCTCATTACTGCGTCACCCTCCTCAACATTTCGGCGTATGCTTCCTGCTCGCCGCCCAGGTCGCGCCGGAAGCGGTCTTTGTCCATTTTCTCGTTCGTCTCCTTATCCCAGAAACGGCAGGTGTCCGGGCTGATCTCATCGGCCAGCATCAGCGTGCCCAGGCTGTCCCTGCCTACCTCTATCTTGAAGTCCACGAGCGAAATCCCCCGCTCGTCAAAGAACGGCCACAGGACTTCGTTTACCTTCAGCCCCAACTCCTCGCAGAACTCCAGGTCTTCGTCGGCGACGCCGAGCTCCCGGAAATGGGACCAGTTGAGCATCGGGTCTCCGAGGTCGTCTCGCTTGTAGCACATCTCGACTATCGGGGCCTTGAGCTTCGTGCCTTCCTCGTAGCCGATGAGCTTCGCCAGCGAACCAGCGGCGACGTTCCGCACGATGACCTCGACGGGCAGCATGTCGAGCTTCTTGGTCTTCATGGTGACCGCGTCTATCTGTCCGAGGAAATGCGTCGGCACGCCATTCTTCTCAAGGTATTTGAAGAGCGCCGCGCTGATGGCCGCGTTGGTGTGACCTTTGCCCTTCCACGAACCACGCTTCTGGGCGTTGAAAGCCGTCGCGTCGTCTTTATAGCGGTGGAGTAGGACGTCTTTTTCGTCGGTCGTGAAAACTTTCTTGGCCTTGCCCTCGTAGAGCAGTTCTTCAGCCATTTCCGAGCCTCTCCTTGAGCTGCGTCACGCGGTCGAATACTACGTCCAGATTTCGGAGCGCGTAGGATGGGTCGAAGAGATCTCCGAGATCCGGGCCAAGCCGCTCCCGGACTTCCTCGTTTTCTTCCAGCAGTTCCCGGAAGTTGCCGCCGCCTTGCCAGGCTTGCATCGCAGCGCCCTGCACTATCGCGTAGGCGTCGTCGCGGGTCATGCCGGACTCGACCAGGACGAGCAGGACGCGCCCGGAGAATACGATGCCGCCGCCGAGGTTCATGTTCGCGAGCATCCGGTCGGCGTCCACGTCCAGGCCGCGCAGGACGCGGGCGGTGGTGCGGAGCATGTAGAACGCGAGGATCGTGGAGTCCGGTAGGACAACCCGTTCAGCGGAAGAGTGGCTTATATCCCGCTCTTGCCACAGGGCGTTGTCCTCGAAGCCGACGATGGCGTTGGCGCGGAGGATGCGGGCCATTCCGCACAGGCGTTCGGTCAGGATCGGGTTCCGCTTGTGGGGCATGGCGGAGGAGCCTTTCTGGCCCCGGCCGAATGGTTCGGCCAGCTCCCGAATCTCCGTCCGCTGGGCGCCCCGGATCTCCAGCGCTATCTTCTCCATCGTAGAGCCCAGTATCGCGAGCGTCGAGAGAAGTTCCGCGTGCCGGTCCCGCTGCACGACCTGGGTGGAGGCTGGGGAGGACGACAACCCTAGCTGATCACAAGTGAGAGCCTCTACCTTCGGGTCCACGTTCGCGTAGGTCCCGACGGCGCCGGATATTTTCCCCACGGCGACGGTCTCGCGGGCGCGGTCGAGCCGCTCCAGATTCCGCTCCATCTCGAACGCCCAGACCGCCAGCTTGTGCCCGAGCGTAGTCGGCTCCGCGTGAACGCCATGTGTCCGGCCAACCATCACCGTTTCTCGATGCTCCAACGCAAGATCCGCCACCACAGAGGCCAATTCGCGCGCCTCACCGATTATGAGATCCACGGCGTCTCGTAGTTGCAACGCCCCCGCCGTATCCAAAACGTCGGACGAGGTAAGACCGAAGTGGAAGTGTCGGGAGACGTCCCCGGCGTACTCGGAGACGGTTGAGACAAAGGCTATTACGTCGTGGTTCGTCTCGGCCTCTATCTCTTGAATACGCTCCACGGTGAAGTCCGCCTTCTCGGCAAGCTCCTCGACCTCGTCCGATGGGATCTCACCAAGCTCGGCCCGGGCGCGGCAGACGGCGAGTTCGACTTGTAGCCAGGCGCGATACTTGGCTTCTTCGGTCCAGATAGCCCCGATCTCGGGTAGGGTGTAGCGGTCGATCATAGTTCTTCTAACTCCATCGCTTCGAGGGCTATGTCGGTGCGGTATTGCATGCCGGGGAAGTGGATCTGCTCTACGGCGGCGTAGGCTCGGGCGCGGGCTTCGATGACGCTTGGACCTTTTCCAACGACGTTCAGGACCCGACCGCCCGCAGTATGGAACTCGCCGTTTCGCTCGTCGGTGGCGGCGTGGTAGATAAAGACGCCGGGTGGCACTTCATCTAGGCCTTCTATTTTGTCTCCGCTGGAAGAAGTTTCCGGGTAGCCTTCCGAAGCAAGCACCACGCACACGGCCTTGTCGGCGGACCAGACGACCTCTCGCCCGGAGAGAGTCTCGTTGTTCGTCGCGAGCATGAGCTCCAAGAGGTCTGTTTCGAGCCTCGGGAGCAACACCTGAGTCTCCGGGTCTCCGAAGCGGCAGTTGAATTCCAGGGCTTTCGGGCCGTCCTCGGTGACCATGATGCCGGCAAACAGCATTCCACTGTAGGTCGCCCCGATCAGGGCGAGCTGCCGGATGGTGGGGTGGATGATCTGCTCTAAAACCGCGGCGTAGATTTCGGGCTCCATCCATATGAGTGGCGAGTACGCCCCCATACCACCGGTGTTGGGCCCCTCGTCGTCATCGTAAATGCGCTTGTAGTCTTGCGC
>JBARZO010000250.1:0-1621 GCA_049650165.1 Rubrobacteraceae bacterium | reverse complement strand
ATCCAGGCTGGAACCTCCCCCGACCCCGACAAAGCCGTCGAAGTTTCCATCTTTCGCGAAGTCCGCTGCCTCCTGGAAGGAATCCAGGCTCGGTTCGATCCGCACCTGGTCGAAGATTTCGCACTCGATCCCCTCGGCCTCGATGATTTCCTTGACGTGATCCGCTATCCCGGCTGCCGCTACGCCGGGGTCGGTGACGATCATCACCCGGGTAGCTCCCAGTCGCTTCATCTCCCAGCCCGCTTCGTGCGAGGCCTTTGGACCGAACGTTATCGGGGTGGTTTCGAGCCTGAACGCACTCTCGCGATCCGGGTTCGTCGTGACGTCCATCATGGGTGGTTCCTCTCTTTCTTCAGTCTCTCCGAGCTTAGTTTCTTGCGGCAGGCTCGGGCTCCGATTCTTTTTCCCAAACATAGAAAATGTAAAGCCAGACAAGCATTTGAGTCAATAGTGACAAACATCGGAGTTCCCGTGTATGTCACTGGCATTATTGATAGATGGATAAAGCGTATTGCGTCATAGTAGACAAAGGATCTTGCTTTTCGGCAGCTTACCTCTCTTATGACCATAACCTGGGTGGCTCGCTGTTCGGTTATTTACCACGTCTCTGTTCGTTGTGCCGCAGACAATTGACCGTATCTTGAACGATCATCACCTCTTCATCGACGGCTACCACATAGGCTTGAGTCCTTGAGTCTTTGGTGCTTATACGGCCTTCGGATCCGGTCGTATCGTTATTGAGTTGCTGGTCGAGAGTAAGACCGCACCAGTCCATATCTGCGCAGATACGGGCCCGCATCTGAGGCGCGTTTTCACCGATCCCTCCACCGAAGACGACGGCGTCCGCACCCCCGACGACGGCGAGGTAGGTTCCTATGTACGTACGCACCCTGTAGCAAAACATCTTGAGCGCCAGGGCGGCTCGGCCATCTCCCCGGGCCTCGGCTTCCAGAAGCTCCCGCATGGCCTGCGAGACTCCGGATACCCCCAGCAGACCCGACTCTTTGTTAAGCCAATTCTCAACTTCGGCTACGTCCACCTTCTCGTGTTGCGCGAGAAAAGCGACCAGGGAAGGATCCACGCTCCCGGAGCGGGTTCCCATTATCAGTCCTTCCAGAGGGGTAAATCCCATCGAGGTATCGACAGAGCAACCCTCTTTTACCGCCGTGGCCGAACAGCCGTTGCCCAACTGCAAAGTAACGAGCCTTGCTTGCTCCACGGGAATATCGGTGATCGCCGCGTACCGTTCGGTCATGTAGCGATGTGCGGTACCATGAAAACCGTAGCGTCGGATGCCGTACTTGTCGGTCAACTCTTTTGGAATGGCGTATTGTGCGGCGTGGTCCGGTATTGTTTGATGAAACGCGGTGTCGAAGACTCCCACCATCGGGACCGAGGAACCCAACGCCTCCTGGGCGGCCCGTATGGCAGCCAATGACGGCCTGTTGTGGAGCGGCGCCAAGTCGCCTAACTCCTCTATGATCTTCATTACCTCGTCGTCGATGAGCACGGACTGATCGAAGTAGTCTGCGCCATGCACGATACGATGACCGACTGCTCCGGGGCCATCGGAACTCACCAGGCCGGTCGACCTCAGCCAGTCGAGAACCCGGCGTATAGC
>JBARZO010000249.1:0-11161 GCA_049650165.1 Rubrobacteraceae bacterium | reverse complement strand
TCTCCGAAAAACTAACCACCGAAGAGTTACTGAAGCTCAACTCGCAGGTAGACATAGAGGGCAAAACCCCCGCAAACATCGCCGGCCAGTGGCTAAGACAGAATGGCTTTATAGGCTAGACGCTCCTTCTTTTCCCGAGCCAATAGCCACGACTTCTCGCGTCACGCTTTTATTGTGCCTCTACCAGCCTGAATTCTCTGGCCTGTCACCCAATAGGCGCCGTTTTCCCTGACCTCGTCGGTGCTGCTCTCTAACTGAAAAAACGAAGCCTAAGTGGCTTTGGCGCGGCCGAACGTTAGGAGGGCTATGCCGAATGCGAGGAGCGCGCCGCCAAAGACGATTCCCTGCGGTACGGCCTCTCCGAGCAGGAGAACAGCAATTGGGACGCCCGCAACGGCTCCGACCGAACCGAGAAGACTCAGGTAGACTGGGCCTCCGCGCTGCTGCAGCATAAATAGCAGCAGAAACTGCATCGAGAACGTCGCAACCTGCGCGAGAATGATGAGTACAGGCCCAATTCGGTCCACCGGTACTATGAGCGAGAAGTCCGAAGGAGTCCCTGGAAAGATCGTAGCAAACACGCCCACCGCGAACAGCATAAGGGCAGAAGCGGCGAGCATGCCGGGGGCGAGCTCGTCTGGATCTGTTCTCTTCGGCCAGCGGGCCGTCCGGTATATGTTGCCGATCGCCAGCAGGATCGCACCACACAGCGTCGTGATAATCCATAGAGTGTCGGCTTCCGGTGCGGAAAGCTTGAAATAGGCGAGCACGGCGGCTCCTCCCAGCGCGAGCGCGACACCCGCCGCACGGCTGGCCTGAAACCGCTCCATACCGAGCAGAAGCGCGCCAATATAGGTAAATAGAGGCGGGAACACGATAGCGAGCGCAACAAACCCGGCCCCAACGCGAGGAACGGCCGCAACGAAAATAAGGTTGGGGGCGGCGACAGTGACCAAGCCCGCCACCAGGAAATACTCCACAGTCTGGGTTTTGAGACAGGTAAGCCTTCGGCGGGCAACCTGAACACCAGTAAGAACGACCGCAGCCCCGGCAACCGACCAGGCAAGGAAGGAAAGGGGAGCGAGGCCAGCATTCGCAGCTAACTTGGCAATGTTGGTCGAGATGCCGATAAGCGTACCCGTCACTAAAAGCAGAACTAGCGGGACCACCCACTTACGGCGGTCCGGTGAGCCTGGAAACGCATTCTGAATAACTCTCTCCTTTCGTGGAAAAATCTAGTCCTCAATTGTTTTATGTAAAGATACTTTATATAAAGCTTTACGTCAAGCATCTTCTAGTGATAGAGTAGTCGGGACTTATGGCTAACGATCACGTAGAAGTTATCCTCTCGCAGTGGCGAAAAGAACGCCCCGATATGGACCCCTCTCCGATGGGTATTTTTGGGCGGATGCTCCGCTTGAACAAGTACGCACAGCAGAGACTGGAAACGAACTTTAAGCGTTACGGTTTGTTAGGCGGCACCTTTGATCTCCTGGCAACGTTACGCCGCAACGGCGAACCCTTCACCCTCAACCCCAATCAACTTCAAAGCGAGATGATGTTGTCCTCGGGCGCGACTACGCACCGGATAGACTTACTCGAAAAACGCGGCCTCATAGAACGCTTGCCTGACCCCGAAGATCGCCGCGGCACGCTCGTAAGGCTCACGTCGGAAGGTAAAAAGTTGATCGACGACGCGGTTCTGGCTCACGTAGAGCTAGAAGACGAACTTCTGACCGGCTTGACGAAAAAGCAAAGGCAAGAGCTTGCTGAACTGCTATCCGTATACGCTGAAAAGCTAGGGCTCTAACGATCCAGGAAGATCGTCAGATATATTACATCCAGCTTTTTCTTAGACACGTTGGGGTACATAGTCTAGGTTGTAGATCTGTAGTGACTTCCGGCTCTTCGATCGCAGAATCAGGTCATACACATATGAGGGGAGTGAGGTAGTTCAGCCTACGACTCCCGGACGTTACGGTCAGGTTTCGGTGCGGCACGTATAATCTCCAGCGGCTACCGTAGACCGGAAGGAGACGCTTGAAGCTGCAAAACGGCGACATCGCCCACGCCCTGGAGACGATCGTTACGCTCATGGAGATAAAGGGCGAGGATCACTACCGCGTTCTCGCCTACCAGCGGGCCGCCGAATCCGTCGCCGCCGCTGGCCGCTCCGTGGCCGACATGGAGGACGTGAAAGAGCTTCCCCACGTCGGCGGCACGACTGCTGAAGTCATCAGTGTTCTGACGGACAACCAATCCCCACAAATACTCGTGAATCTGCTGGAAGAGATCCCTTCGGGGCTCGTGGAGATTACGCGCATTCCGAACGTGGGACCGCGCACCGCCGGTCGCCTCTGGCACGAGTTGGATATTACGAGCGTTGAAGAACTCGCCGCTACGGATGAGGCACGAATCTCCGGGTTGAAAGGCTTCGGCAAAAAGAGCGCGGAGCGCATGATCGAAGCCGCCAAAAAGTACGACTCCGAGGAACACCGGATGCTCCTCAACGAGGCCTCCGCTCTCGGCGAATCTCTGCTGGATTTCGTGCGCTCCCATCCAGCTACGGAGCGTGCTGAAGTCGCGGGTTCCTTGCGTCGTCGAAAGGAGACGGTCGGGGATCTGGACATAGTAGCCGCCAGCACGGACGCCCACGCTTTGGCGGAGGCGTTCGCCGGGGCGGAGTTCGTCTCCGAGGTCGTGGCGCATGGAGACACTAAGGTGTCCATCAAGGCCGGGGAGATCGACGTTGACCTCCGTATCGTCGACCCGAAAGCGTTTGGCTCGCTGTTGCACCACTTCACCGGCAGCCAGGCTCACAACGTCGTTCTGCGGGAGCGGGCCGTCAAGGTGGGCGTTAGTATCTCCGAGTACGGGCTCGCGGAGTCCGGGACGAAAAACTACGAGCCCGTCGCCTCGGAAGAAGAGCTTTTCGAGAAACTTGGGTTGTCGTACATACCGCCGGAGTTGCGGGAGGATTGGGGTGAGATCCCAGCATCTGAGAACGACACTTTGCCGGAACTGATCCAAACAGAAGACATCCGGGGTGACCTGCACGTCCACACCAACTACTCCGACGGCAAGGGCACCATCGAGAGCATGGCCGAATCCGCCATCGAACTCGGCTACGAATACCTCGTCTTCTCCGACCACTCGCAATCCCTAAAAGTAGCCAACGGCCTCTCCCCCGCCCGGCTCAAAGAAAAACTCGAAGCCGTCCGCAAAGCCGACGGCGAATACAGCGAGATAAAACTACTCTGCGGCTCCGAGGTAGACATCCTAAAAGACGGTACCCTCGACTACGAAGATGATCTCCTCGCCGAACTAGATTTCGTGGTAGCCGCCGTCCACACTTCATTCACCGTCGGCGAAGATGCGATGACCGAGCGCATCATCCGGGCCATCAACAACCCCCACGTCCGAACCATCGCCCATCCGACCGGACGCATTCTGAACCGCCGCGAACCCTACGAAGTAGACGTATCCCGCCTCATAAAAGAAGCCGCCACGACAAACACAGCCCTCGAACTAAACTCCTACGTCAACCGCCTCGACCTCGCCGTCCCCTACGTCCGCGAAGCGTTGCGGGCGGGCGTCAGCATCACCATAGACACCGACGCCCACGACGAAACAGCCCTCGCCTTCATGAAATACGGTGTCTCACAAGCCCGCCGCGCGTGGGCCGAAAAGAAGAACGTCGTCAACTGTTTGTTGTGGAAAGAGTTCGAGAAGTACCTCCAAGAAGGTAAGTAGCCTGTGGCCTGGCTGCTCTTGATCGTCGCCGGATTTTTCGAGATCGGGTTCGCGCTCGGGCTAAAATACTCGGAAGGATTTACGCGGCTCTGGCCCACGCTGGTAATGGCCGCATCGGGCGGCGTCAGCTTCTATCTGCTGTCGGTGGCGATGAAGACCCTGCCCGTCGGTACAGCCTATGCAGTCTGGACTGGCATTGGGGCGGCGGGAACGGCGATACTGGGCATCCTCCTACTCAGAGAATCCGGCGACGTATTCCGGGTGATCTCCATAGCCCTGATCGTAGCCGGCGTCGTGGGACTGCGACTCTCCTCCCAGTAGGAAGTAAAAGCTCCCGGCAAAACCACCGGGAGCTTTGAACCTGCCGCTATAGGCTGAAAGTTAGACCCGTGGCGCGCTGCCTTCGCGGTCGGCGGCTGCGGTCCACACACCGGGGTCTTCGGCGCCTTCGGCCTCACCCTGCTCCTCCAGCCAGCGCTCGGCGTCGATGGCCGACATGCAGCCGTCTCCCGCAGCCGTCACTGCCTGCCGGTAGCGGGTATCCGAAACGTCGCCAGCCGCGAAAACCCCGGGCACGCTCGTCATGGTGTGCTCGTGCTGCAGGATGTAGCCTCCCTCGTCCATCTCGACCTGGCCCTTGAACAGCTTGGTGGCGGGCTCGTGGCCGATGGCCGTGAAGAAGCCATCTATCTCCAGGGCCTCCACTTCACCGGTATTGACATTCCTCACCCGAACTCCTTCGACGGAGTTCTCGCCGAGAATCTCCTCGATGGTCGTGTCGGTGAGGAAGGTGATCTTGGGGCTCTTCCGTGCCCTCTCCAGCATGATCTTGGACGCCCGGAAAGTATCGCGCCGGTGAATGAGCACGACCTCTGAGGCGTACTTGGCTAGGAAGGTTGCCTCTTCCATCGCCGTATCTCCGCCACCGACAACCGCGACCCGTTTGTCCTTGAAGAAGAAGCCGTCGCAGGTGGCGCAGCCACTCACGCCTCGGCCCATCAGGCGCTGTTCGCTCTCCAGTCCGAGCCACTTGGCCTTTGCGCCCGTGGCGATCACGACCGACTTCGCCATCACGGGCTCGTCCTCGCCTTCGGGCCACAGGGAGAAGGGACGTTCGGAGAAATCCACCCGCTCGATATTGTCCGGGCGCATTTCGGCGCCGAAGCGGGCGGCCTGGGCTTCGAAGTCATCCATCATATCCGGTCCCATGACACCATCTTTGTAGCCGGGGTAGTTCTCTACGTCCGAGGTGAGCATGAGCTGCCCACCCGTCTCGAACCCCTGGAAGACCACCACGTCGAGGTTGGCGCGGGAGGCGTAAAGGGCCGCTGTATATCCTGCCGGACCGGACCCGATCACGACTACGTCGTAAGTTCTCTGGGGCATCAAATACTCTCCTTAAATGTGCAATTTTTCCAACCAATCTATTCTATTACATCCCCGAGATCTAACCGGCTCGACACGCCAACCTGCGTGGAGCGAGTGATACCGGTCACGTAACCCGGCTCGTCCGCCGGAAGATATACTGCCCTCAAGAGAGGAGATTCATTGCTTCGCGCAGCGATCCTGACCCTAACCGTAATAGCCGCCGTCGTGGCGTTCGCCGTCTGGCGCACCAGCGAGCCGGTGCATACGCTCCAGATGCCGGAACTTGGCCCGGCGCCCGTCGCCGTCCGGGTAACGGAGGACGTGCCGGAGCCGGGAGCCTCGTCTTCCAGAGTAACGATAGGCAACTTCGAGCGACCGGCGTCGAAACCCCGGTACGAAGTTCTGGAAGAGAGCGTGGTCCGGGAAGAAGCCGTGCGCGCCGCCCGGCTACTGGTGGACACCCGCGCCAGGAGCAAGGCCGACTACGAGCTCATAGCCCAGGACTTGAAAGCCCGATACGCCGGATACGACGCCGTTACCGCAGAATTTACCGATACGGAAGAGCTGCTCGACTACAATGGCGCGGCGCTAATTTTCAACACTATTCAAGGCTCCACCTACATGGGCTTTCTCTTCGGCCCGATCAACGACCAAGGCTACTACGTCCGGCCGGCCGACTAACACCTTTCCACCCCAGCTCAAAAACCAGCCGACTCGGAGAGGAACCTACCCTGGGCGTCTTTTGGCGGCCGCACACCCAGCAGGGCGCAAATAGTCGGGGCCACGTCAACGAGTTGCGGGTTACGAGGCGCAGCATCACGCCTGAAACCCGCACCCGACAACAGTAGCGGCACCCTCATCTCCTCCGTGCTTCCGTGGGCTCCCCCGTTCCCACCACCGGCTTTTCTCGGTGGGATGAATCCCCACGGCTCCTCAGCCTCGACGACGAGCTGGCCTATCTTCTGGCCGGCGCGCAGCTCTTCGAGGTCTGACTCACCCAGAACCTTCGCAACGTGCGGGATCTCTTCGAGAGCCTCTCTTATCTGCTGTCTCCCACGCGACGTTTTGACTCCGCCGAGCAGAAATAGGTTGGCGATCCTGACGGCGCCGGGCACGATCACCACCTCGGCTGTAGAATCCGGCGCGTTGCCCGGAGTGACGATCTCCGGGACATAGCCGGCATCCGCGACGGCCGTTAGAAGTTCCTGGGTGAGATCCCTCGCCCATCCCGTCATACCGTGGTCGCTGGTTAAGATAAAGGCCGTGCGATCATAGATACCCACATCCCTTGTGGCCTGGACGAGCCGTCCAAGCTGGCGGTCCATCTCCGCCACAAGAGGCGCTACATTGGGGCCATCCGGCCCCTCCGCGTGTCCCAAATCGTCGAGATCCGAGCCATAGACGGCCATGAAATCCGGGATCTTTGGTGCTTCTACCACCTGGCCACCCGAGTCCACAGGCCGTCCTTCCAATATATCTATGGCCGCATCCACACGGGCGGCGAACAGGCCGCCAGGCTCGACGTAGAGCCGATCCGGCTCCCCAAAATCCGTCCCATGCTCCTGCACCATATACCATTGTATTGACACAATAGTTTTGTCTTCTTCGAGAAGAGCTTCGGCCACTGTTTCGGCCTGCAGGGTGCGCTCTTCACTGACTACCAGGTTGGTTTGCCGGTCCAGGTAGTAGGCAGCGTTGCGGTGAACTTCGGGATAGGCTCCGGTGGCGAGGGAGGCGCGGGAAGGATTGGAGATTGTTGGGAAGGTGCCGCGGGCGGTCGAGAGGCTGCCGCGGCTCGCCAGATCGTCCAGGTTGGGGGTTGGGGTCAGATCCAGGTAAGTCGGGTCGAGGCCATCCCAATCCAATAGGATCACGTGTTCGGGGCGGCGGTTCTCCCTGGGGCCTGAGCAGGAGGTAAGCCACGCGGGCGCGGTTCCCGCTGCGGCGAGGGCCGCCGCCCCCGCGATAAAGCGGCGTCGGGAGAATTTTGCTCCGGTTCGTCGTGCTATCACGGCTTCGCTTTTCTCGGCCAGAAGCCGCGAGGTCCGGCGAGGAGGGCTAGTGAGGGGACGAGGAGCGTCCGGATCACGAACGCGTCCAAGAGTATGCCGAAGGCCATTGCGGCCCCGATCTGGAAGAAATCCCGCAGGGGTATGAGCGTGAGCAGGAAAAAAGAGCCGGCGAGCACGACTCCCGCTGCGCTGATAGTAGGTCCGGTATTTGCCAGGGCGGTTGTAACGGCCTCACGCAGCGGCTTCGTCTCGGCTTCCTCCCGGATGGCGGCCATAATGAAGATGTTGTAGTCGCTGCCCAGGGCGACCAGGAGTAGGAAGAGCGCGAAGGGCACGTAGTACACGACCCCGCCGTGGCCGAGGACATTCTGGAAGAGAATGGTAGAGACCCCTATGGTAGCAACGAAGCTGAGGGCCGTTGCGCCTAGCAAATACAGGGGCGCAACGGGGGTACGCAGGAGCAAGGCGAGCACGATGAAAACGGCGCCGAAGACCATCGGGGCGAGCCTCTTGAGGTCCGCCTCCGAGGTGTCCCGGGCGGCAGCGGCAAGCGCGGTTTGTCCTCCGACTACGCCCGTGGCTTCTTCCAGTCCCGCTCGGTCCAGGAGTGACGGGAGTTCCTGCTGGAGGCTTCCGGCTTGATCCAGGGCCGTCGGTGAGTAAGGAGCCCCGTAGACGACGAGCAGCACGCGGGCCGCTGTGCCGTCCTGGGTGACGAAATCTATTCCGGGGATCTGGCCGTCGTACTGGGGACCAAGGACCGCGGTGGCAAGTTCGCCGGAACGCAGCAGCTCGGTCTGCATCTCCTGCTGCAACCTCAGCAGCGCGTCTTGCTTGTCGTCCAGGTCTGCACACTCTACTACCACGTTGACGGGTGACAGCAAACCTCCAGGGAACTCTCTGGTCAAGTCCGCGTAGCCTCGGGTGGCCGGGGCGTCTTCGGGCAGGTTCGCCAGGAGATCAAAGCCCACCCGCAGTCCGAGAGCCCCGGAGCCTGCGACCATCAACACTACGACCAGGACTCCGGCAACCAGCCCCGGACGCCGCAACAGAGAAATGTACGCTGACGAGGAGCGAGGGACCAGCGTCGTACGCCCAAAAGCCGCCGGACCCAGGATAGCCAGCAGCGCCGGAACCAGGGTCAGGGTGACGACGAAGACCAGGAGGAGGGCGAAGGCCAATCCCGGACCGAGTGCCTGGTAGAGACCGAGTTGGGCGAAGACGAGGAGTATAAAGGCTACGACCAGGACCGCCGCCGAGGAAAGCAAGACCCCGCCAACGCGCTCGACCCCGATCCGGGCCGCCTCGACGCGGTCGGCGCCTTCTCCGAGCGCCTGGCGGGTGCGGGAGAGCAGGAACAACGCGTAATCCGTCCCGACGCCGAAGAGCAGGACGATGATTATGGGCTCGACCTGCGAGGGCACGGTTATCCCCTGCTCAACCGCCAGCCAGCCGAGGATGCGAAGCGTCAAGAACGCCGAAAGTCCGATGCTGGCGAGCGGTACCAGCGGGGCAACGAGCGACCGGTAGGTGAGTGCCACGATGAGGAAGATCGCGAGCGCCGTGACGATCGTAACCAGTTCCAGGTTTTCCTGGATCAGATCGTTGGTGTCGGCCTGGACCGGCAAGACCCCGGTGACCTCCACGTTCAGCGTTCCCCGGCCCAGTGCCTCCCTGGTCTCCTGGACACCGGTCGAGATCCCGGTAGGACTCGCCCCGGTCTCGAAGGTGAGCAGGACGGGCAGCACGCGCTGGCCTAGCAACCCAGAGCCTATCCGCGTCGGGTCTTGCTCGTTGCGGATCGCGAGCGGTACCGCCCGATCCAGTCGGTAGGGTTGCCGCGAACTGTTCAAGTACCGGAGACCAATCCTCATCTCCCACAAGTCGGCACGGGTAAATCCCTGGGGGTTCGAGTAGACCAGGATGGCCGGCGGCTCGACCGGCCCGTCGAGGCTGGTCCCGAATTGCGACTGCTCGGCCTGGGCCGCCGGGGCCGTTTCCGGCACGAGGTCCGACAGGCTCCCGGTCGTGTTGCCTTCTAAAGGCGGCAGGTAGAGATAAGCGGCGAGCGCCACACCCGCCCAGAGCAACACCACGACGTAGCGGAACCTGGCAAGTAGCCCACCGAGACGCCCGAAGAAACCTTTAGAGCCCACAAAGCGGTAGTTTATACTTTGGGTAACATCTGTGGCGGCGTGGAGCTTTGCTATTAGCTCGTATCAGTCAACGGGCGACGGACGGTCGGTTGATACATAGGCTCCCACGCTCCTTCGCCGACGCCGTGCGGCATTGGCCGCCACCAGCGCGACACACACCAGGCCGGTGAGCAGTGAGATCGCTATTCCAAGCCGTAGCGTTGCCGACTCGTAGCGCAACTCTACGGTGTGATCGCCTTGGGGAATCGGCACTCCCCGAAAGAGATAGTTTGCCCGGTAGAGCGAAACGGGTTCACCGTCGACGTAAGCCTTCCAGGCCGGGTAATAAACTTCGCTCAGGACCAAAAGACCCCGCGCTCCCGTGGAAACGTCGAGTTCTATCCGGTCGGGTTTGTAAGACTCGACCGAGACCCGGTCGCCTGAAGCGTCGTTAGAACGGCTGAGACGTGGAGGTTTTTCTTCAAGGAGAGCCGTGTTTTGAGGGTCCACCTCTCCGGAGTCGAGAAGTTTCAGGGTCTCTCCGGGCTTCTTCTGTTGTGCAGAGTGGACGATCCAGGCCCGCGGCGAAGCTTCTTCGTTCTTTAGTACTTTTACCCTTTCGTCTTCGTAGACTGTCGGGTAGACGTCTTTGGACTCTTTGAAGGTCCTTGCATCTTTACCGGAAAGTTTGGTGAGCGTTACGATGTGGCGGATGTTGAGCAGGTCCAGCAGTGGAGAGTCGAGCCCTTCGGGGAGTACGTTGGCACTGTGATAGTTCTGCGATTCGCGGTTCATGTATTCGAGGTATTTGTCGTAGCGACCGAGTTGGACGGCGTGGTAGATCTGGGTGCTCTGTATGCGCAGGGCGGTCGGCCTACCCTCTGCTTCGAGTGCCCGGATCTCGGGGTCTCTGAAGAACCTCTGGTAACGGATATCCGGGGCGTAGGCGAAAAATCGGGACGGTGTTTTGCCGTCCGGGCGTAGGAGCCGAGTGGCGTCTGTTGGATTGTAGTGTGCATCGAGGTCCATGCTAACCATCTGGTCTACTGTCCGCTCCTCGCCGCGGTCTTCTATTGCGGCTCGTCCTACCGAGTACAAATCTGTAAATACAGCGAGCGCCAGGAGCGTGGCGGCGAGGCCGCGCAGTAGCCAGAACCGGCTCGGTATCAGGGCATAGGCCGTCACGAACACGAGGGCCAGGCCCAGAGCCAGGAGGGACCCGGGCAAGAGCGCGACGCCATTTTCGAGCAATGCCGGCAGCGGCGCCTGCCACAGTCCCGACTCCTCGACCTCATCCGGCAACTCGACCGGAAGTTTTACGGTGCTCCTGGTGACCAGGAAGATCGCCGCCAGCACGGGTAGGGCCACCAGATAGGCATTCCTTCTCGCGCGACGTCCCAGGCTGCTCACCGTTGCGCCGGCGAGCAACGCCGCGGCCAGATATAAGACCATCACCGAACGCTCAGGGTAATGCGGTTGCAGGCTCTCGAAGCTGGGCAGCAGATACAACAGGGAGTGTATCGGCGTGAAACCTTTACCGGAGAGGGTGAGCGCGAAGAGCGCGAGAAAGAAAAAATAGGGTACCGCGTGCCGCGAGCGGGCCACCAGCGGGGCAACGAGCGCCAGGGCGAGGGTCGCGCTGCCAGCGTAGAAAAACCCGGGAGAGACGAACAGCTTCTCCCAATCGGTGATGGACCACCCGGTCTCGAAGCCCGGACCCTTATCCGGGTAACCTCCGGCCAGGCTGGAGAGCGCATTGTATTTCAGACGCGGGAGAACGCCCGCGGCCGCGAGGCCGAAACTGAACAATAGCACCGCGCTGCCGTGGATCGCGAGCCCCGAGACTCTTTCCCAGAGACTTCGGATATTGTCCGGGGGGAACAGGAGGGTACG
>JBARZO010000248.1:0-2066 GCA_049650165.1 Rubrobacteraceae bacterium | reverse complement strand
GCTCTACTTCGCGTCTTGGCCGGGACCTGGAGATAGCGAGGGCGGCGACTGAGATTTAGATTGAAAAGCGACCGTTTTCTTTTTTTGAATTCCCTCGAAAACTGAATCTATCTTGGTCTCGATGTTGCCGGCCAATTCATCCGGCAGAGGCGGTTTGAGCCATCAATCTGACAAGCGGTGTTTGTTGTACGAGATCTCCGGCATCGGTTCCGGAGAATGATCTATTTTGATCAAGACTAAGACAGACTTTTGCATTAACATCTGTACAAAAGTTTTTTACGAAAGATTGGATTTCAAGCTGTGACACTCTCTAGCCCGGGCCGATCCAGGTGAACAAAGAGTTTTTTCAGAAGGTCGGGTCTGCGCGGCTCTTTGTCTGGGCCACAGTGATCCTGGGTCTCGTGGCCGCTGTGACGACCGTGGCTCAGATGGTCCTGCTAGCGAAGATTGTGGACCAGGTCTTTCTGAAAGACACGGGGCCCGCCGGGGTACGAAATCTGCTGCTATTTCTGCTGGTGGCGGCGATAGTCCGGGCGGCACTCATGTGGATGCGGGAGGTGGTCGCCCAACGCGGAGCCGTCCGGGTGAAGTCCGAGTTGCGGGAGCGGCTGTTCGCCCACATCCTGCGGCTCGGGCCTTCTTATACGAATCGTGAGAGCACCGGGGAATTGGTAACGACGGCGACGGAGGGTATCGAGAAGCTGGAGCCGTACTTTGCCCGATACCTGCCGCAGATGTACCTGAGCGCGTTAGTGCCGCTGTTGGTGGCGGGGTACATTCTGCCGCGGGATCTCTCCAGCGCGGTTCTGCTCCTGATCACCGCCCCGGTCATCCCGATCATGATGATCCTGGTCGGTGGCTACGCCGAGGAACACATGAAGCGCCAATGGACGGCCCTCTCCCGCATGGGCGCACACTTTCTGGATTCCCTGCAAGGCTTGCCAACGCTCAAAGTCTTCGGGCGCAGCTCCGCCGAGAAGAATCACGTGGCGGCGGTAAGTGAGGCGTTCCGGCAGCGTACGATGAAGGTGCTCAAGTTTGCGTTTCTTTCGGGATTGGTGCTGGAGTTCATGACCGCTGTGGCGATAGCCCTGATCGCTGTAACGCTCGGGGTGCGTCTGATCTCGGGCAACATGGCTTTCGAAGAAGCGTTCGTGGTGCTGCTCCTGGCCCCGGAGTTCTACCGACCGCTGCGTGAACTAGGAGTCCACCGTCACGCCGGGATGGAGGGCAAGGCCGCCGCGGAGCGGATGATCGAGATCCTGAGTACCCAGCCACCAGTGAGCCACACTTCGGAGCAACCGTCGCGCCTGCACGGCGGACTGTCCATAAAGCTCTCGGACGTGAGTTTTACCTATCCCGAAGCCCAAACTCCCGCGCTCGACGGCTTGACGTTGGACTTGCCCGCCGGAGAGCGGACGGCGCTGGTGGGCCGCAGTGGATCCGGTAAAAGCACTTTCGTCAACCTCCTATCTCGTTTTCTTGAACCGGATGAAGGCTCCATCGTGGTGAACGGCCTTCCGACGAACGGGATGCCGGTGGAGACCTGGCGGGAGCACATTGCGCTCGTGCCGCAGCGTCCGCACCTGTTCTACGGGAGCTTGCTGGACAACATCTGGATGGCGCGTCCCGGGGCGAGCCGGGGAGAGGCCGAAGAGGCGGCGAACCTCGCGGGATGCGAAGAGTTTGTCCGGCGGCTACTGGAGGGCTACGAGACCCAGATTGGGGAGCGCGGTCTGCGGCTCTCCGGGGGTGAGGCGCAGCGGATCGCCATCGCCCGCGCCTTCCTCAAAGACGCGCCGCTGCTAATTATGGATGAGCCAACCTCAAGCCTCGACCCGGAGAGCGAAGAGCTTATTCGTACAGCGCTCGGACGACTCTCGGAGGGACGAACCGTGCTAGTGGTCGCCCATCGACTGAACACCGTCTACACCGCCGATAACATAGCCGTCCTGGAGAACGGAACCCTGGCGGAAAGAGGAACCCACGCCGAACTGCGAGATCGGCAAGGTCCGTACTCCCGGCTCGTCGGGGCTTACGGGGGCGCGACCGCGTGAGAACCTACC
>JBARZO010000247.1:0-2425 GCA_049650165.1 Rubrobacteraceae bacterium | reverse complement strand
GCCATACCCAGCGCGAGGTACACGCCGCCGGAGAAATACCTTTGGCCGCGTCGGAAGCGAGAGTTTTCGTTCTTGCGCCGCAGCCAATCGGCGGCGGTGCCGGAGAGTAGGGCGTAGAGGCTGTCGCTGAAGATGGCTATAGCTATAAAGGTGAGTCCGAGAGCGATGATCTGAACCCACGCCACTCCCAGCGAGGGGTCCACGAACTGCGGCAAAAACGCCAGAAAGAAGAGCGCGGTCTTTGGGTTGAGCACGTTGACGATAACGCCCTGCGAGAAGACGCGGGAGAGTGGTTCCCTCTCCACGGTTACAGCTGTCTCGCCCTCGTCGCGGGCTAGAAAGCGGCTGGTCCCGAGGTAGACCAGATACACCACCCCGAGCCACTTGACCACCGCAAAGGCCGCCGCCGAAGAGGCCAGAATCGCGGACAACCCGACCGCCGCGAAAGCCACGTGAACCAGGGCGCCAGCCTGTACACCGAACATCGAGATCAAGCCAGATGAACGCCCGCCTTCCACGCTGCGGGCGACGATGTACAACACCGACGGACCCGGCACGACGCACAGCGCAAGCGCGGCGACGGCGAAGATGGCGAAGGTTGTTGCTTCGGGCATTCTCTTCTCCTCAGGTAGCTTCCGGCTCGCCGCTCGGTTCGGGTTTGCGGCTCGGGATGAGGCTCAGGAGCAGGTACGCTATCGCCGCCACGGTGAAGGTGAAGAAGAGGCCGTAGGTGTATAGGCTGTCTATGAAGGTCGGGTTCTCGATGACGCCGCCGGGGGTGGTCGAGGCTTTTAGGAAACCGGGGACTACCGGGATGACGCCGACGAACACGGCGATGATCGCCTTCCAGTTCCAGCCGCCGGAGTAGGCGTATTGGCCGTCGGTTTTGTAGAGGTCGGCGAGGTCGAGTTGGGTGCGTCGTAGGAGCCAGTAGTCCACGATCATGACGGCGCCGATGGCCCCGAGGAGGCTACCGTAGCCCACGAGCCAGGTGAAGATGTACGCCCCGGCGTTGTTGAAGAGAATCCACGGGAACGAGATGATGCCGATGACGGCGGTGATCATGCCGCCCATCTTGAACGAGATGTACTTCGGGGCGAGGTTCGAGAAGTCGTTAGACGGAGAAACCACGTTCGCGGCCATGTTCGTTGATATCTGGGCTATGGCGATGATGATCATGGCGCCGATCAGCAGCGCGGGGATCGGCCCGGCGATGCGGGTGACGAGTTCCACCGGGTCCCAGATCGCCTCTCCGTAAACCACGACGGTGGCCGCCGTGACCGCTATCCCGATAAAACTGAACAACGTCATCGTCAGCGGCAGCGTGATGGCCTGGCTTATCGTCTGGGAGCGCTGCGTCTTGGCGAACCGGGTGAAGTCCGGTATGTTCAGGGAGAGCGTCACCCAGTAGCCGACGTTCGCCGCCAACCCGGACCAGAAAAGCGCCCAGAACGGAGTGTTCCCATCCTGAAGCTGTGAGGATGACGAGAAAACATTCCCGATACCGCCGCCCGCCGTAAATCCCCAGACGAGCAGAACGATTCCACCGGCCAGCAGCAGCGGTGCGGCGATAGACTCGAAGACTTTGATCCCTTCGATGCCGGTCAGGATGATCACGACCTGCACGAGCCAGAAGATAAAGAACGTTATGCCTTGATGTCCGGCCAAGTCGTCCCATCCGCCCCAGAAAGCCGTCAGCATCGCGTCGAGGGCGAGACCCCCGATCCAGGTTTGTATACCGAACCAGCCACACGCCACAAGCGCCCGGGCCATTGCGGCGAAGTTGGCTCCCGATACCCCGAACGACGAGCGCACAAAGACCGGGAACGGTACTCCGTATTTGGTGCCGGCGTGGGCGTTCAGGAGGAGAGGGACCAGGACGATCACGTTCCCGAGCCCGATAGTAAAGAGCGCTTGCCACCAGACCATGCCGGCGGCGATCAAGCCGGACGCCAGTGTGTAGGTCGTGATGACTATCGAGATACCAACCCAGAGCGCCACGAAGTTGTACGTCGTCCAGGTGCGCTCATCGGGACCCGTCGGCGCGAGATCCTCGTTGTAGAGTTTGGACGCGCTGGCCGCCGCCTTTATCTTTCCGAGCTCCGCCCGGTCACTGATCGCCAGGTCTCTGAATTGCTCCCGTTCCAAGTGTGCCCTCCCTTTGGTCGTCCTGTCGGTCAGTCTCTCAGTCCGTCAGTCTTTCAGCTTTTGCACTTGCTGACAGCTGATCGTTGATAGCTATTTACTCGCCCATTCGACGGTCTTTATCGCGAGGCTGTGAAGAGCTTGCACTGCCAGTTCCAGGTCTTCTTCGGGCGTATCTTCTTCTTTGGTATGACTGAGGCCTTTTAGGCTCTTGGCGAAGAGCATCACGGTCGGCATGTGACGGGCCATCTCCGCCGCATCGTGCAACGGTCCGCTCGGG
>JBARZO010000246.1:0-14402 GCA_049650165.1 Rubrobacteraceae bacterium | reverse complement strand
AGGAAGTACAGATCACCGGCTTCGGTAAGTTCTACGTCCAGAAGCGTGATTCTCGCGAGGGTATCAACCCGCAGACCAAGCAAAAGATGACGATTCCCGCCTCCAAGGTTCCCAAGTTCACCGCGGGCAACGCGCTCAAAGAATCCATCAAGTAACTAATTAAGCTGAAAAGAATGCACTGCAGGCCGTGGGCAACAAGCCTGCGGCCTTTTCTTGCTTGCGGCATCATAGGTCTTTCATGCAGGCACTGATAGATTCCGCCCGCCGCAAAGATAGCGTCCTCGTTGTGGGCCTCGACCCGGCCCCGGGTCGCCTACCACGGGAGATACGAGACCTCGGCCTTCCGGAAGCCCGGGCCGCCCACGAGTTCTGCCGGGGTATCCTCGAAGTCGTCGAGCCACATGTCGCGGCTGTAAAACTCCAGTCCGCGTACTTCGAGCGCATGGGGCCGCCCGGAATCGAGGTCTATGCGGAGCTTATAAAGGAGGCTGCGGATCTTGGATTGCCGACTATAGCGGACGTGAAACGCGGAGATATAGGGCCTGTCGCCAACGCCTACGCGGAAGCACACCTTTCTGTGTCTGGCGCTACTTGTGTAACCGTCAACCCTTACATGGGTAGTGATGCCGTGCTCCCGTTTCTGGAGGAAACGCGCCGACTGGACCGGGGGGGCGGAGTGTTCGCGCTCGTTGCGACCTCGAACCCCTCGGCTTCGGCCCTGCAAGACTCCACGGAGCCGCCGCTCTACGAGGCCGCAGCAAAGCTGGTCGCAGAGCTGGGTGTGCAGTCGGGAGAGTATCTGGACGCCGGAGCGGTCGTGGGGGTAACACGCCCGGAGGTCGGACGCCGGGTGAGAGAGTTGCTCCCGAACGCGCTCTTTCTCTCTCCCGGTTACGGCGCCCAGGGTGGTGGGGCCTCCGAGGTGCGGACCTTGTTGGACCGTCGAGGAGGAGGTGTGTTGATCAACAGCAGTAGAGGGATTCTCTACGCGTACGAAGGTTCGGCGCCCGGGTATCGAGAGGCCGCACAAGAAGCCGCCATAGCGGCAAGGCACGAGTTGGCTGCCGCCGGAGCCCGACCCTAGCTATTCGACGGACTTGTTTAGGTCGCCCTCTGGGTTAGAAAATATGGGCCACCGCGAAGATCGTCACCAGAACGGTCGCGATCATTATCAGTACGCCGAAGATCTGTACCAGGCTCTCTCTACTCATGGTCTCCTTCTAAAGCGTTTCGACTAACTCTTTCAACTCTTCTTCCAGGATTTTCTGATTTTCCTCATTGTAGGTGTTGTACACGAACTTTACTTGGCCGTCCTGGATCAGGAACAGCCTCGGTACCCGCTTGACGTTGTAGAGTGAGGTCAGTCGCCCGTCAGAATCCATCATGACTTCGTAAGGCATTTCCTCGTAGTCGCCGGGCGTATTACCCACATAGACAGCGCCGAAGGAAACTCCTCTGTCCGAGTACTCTCTCGTCAACTCCGAGAAGCCCGGTTGCGACTCCGAAGAATCCTGGTTCAACGTACTCCAAAAGGTCAGCACGTAGATGCCCTTATCTTTGACCTCGAACTCTCCACCATCGAGGGTTTGCGCGGTGAATTCGGGGGCGCCCTCTCCAAGGCTTGGGGCGGGTTGCGGGAGGGTGAGGTTGCCGGTTGCCGTCTCCGGGGAGCCGTAAGATCTCCAGCCAACGGCTAGAACCAGGATCAGGAGGCTTATTACAACCAGGCGTCTCACGTTGCGATCCGAGAGAGTTTGAGAAGAAAACGCATGATGGGAGAATTATACTCTCGCGCTGAACGCTTGTCCCGCACGGTGAAGTCTCTATAATCTCAGAGCCCTTGAACTTCCGAAGCATAAAAACTATCGTCCTGGCAGCTTCGCTCGCCCTGGTCTTTCTCTACGAGACCGAGGCCCGGGCACAAGAAACGACCGTGCAAGAGCCGGTTGCCCAGGAGCCGTCTTCACCGAGCGTGGGGGCCCGGGCGTGGACGCTCATGGATATTCGCACGGGCGAATATCTAGCCGGAAAGAACGCCGAAAAGCGGTTGCCAATGGCCTCGACCACCAAGATCATGTTGGCTCTAGTAACCCTCGAAGATGGGAGCCTGAACGAAGAGGTCATCATTTCCAAGAAGGCCGCATCTTACGCGGTCCCTCTCTACAGCAACGTTGGGTTGTTCGCCGGCGATACCGTTAGCGTCCGGGAACTACTAATGGCTTCGATAATATCTTCCGGCGACGACGCGGCTTACGCTCTGGCCGAACATCTGGGCGATGGTAGCGTGAACGAGTTCGTGGGGAAGATGAATCGCAGGGCTGACGAGCTTGGCCTCGAAGACACCAATTTCGAGAACCCCGTTGGTTTCGACGCCCGCGACCACTACTCTAGCGCCCGGGATCTGGCGCAGATGACCCGCGGGGCCTTCGAAAACCCGGAGTTTCGTGAGATCGTCGCGACCGCCGAAACTGCGATCACGACGCAAGACCGTACGATACCGCTCGTCAGCACGAACGACCTGCTTTTTACCTACGAACTCGCAACGGGCGTCAAAACGGGGACCACGCCCGACGCCGGCCCGAGCCTCGTCGCCTCCGGCGCCTCCGGAAACGAGTCTTACATAACGGTAGTTCTCGACGACGAAGAACGTTTCTCTGACACGATCACCCTGATGGAACACGGCTTCGGAACTTACGATCGTCGCAACCTGGCGGTCAAAGGCAAACAGTACGCCCGGGCGAACGTGCCGTACCGTCGCGGAGAGAAGATAAGCGTGGTCGCCAGAAACGACGTACCGGGACTGGTAGACGAAGATCCCCGGGTGGAGCGGGAGGTCGCGTTGGTCGAGGAGATGCCCGGCGTGGTGCGGGCGGGTGACCGGCTCGGAGATCTCCTCGTAAAGGTCGACGGCGAGCGTGTGGGGGAGAAGGTGTGGGATACCGTAGAGGGAATTTTTGAGTAGGACCAACAAGGGGAAAGAAGGGAATCACCGATGATCCTGACCGTAACCCTCAATGCCGCTGTGGCACGAACGCTCGTAGTACCGAGCCTGACGCTCGGTCATCGTCACCGGGTGCAAGAGAGCATTGCCCTGGCCGGGGGCAAAGGTATAAACGTGGCCCGGAGCCTGCGGACACTAGGTGTCCCCGTTCTGGCTACGGGGTTCGCGGGCGGACGTAACGGGGATGCTATCCGCGACGGCCTCTCGGAGGCAGCGATCCCCTTCGACCTGGTGGAGATCGAAGGTCATTCTCGGACTTCGACCGCCATCATAGACCCCACCGTCGGGGCGCAGACGGAAATAAACGAGTACGGTCCCGAGGTCAGCCAGGCCGAGTCCCGGGAGTTCTCCCGACGGCTGGAGCACCTGATGGAATACGCCACGGCGGTCGTCTTCGCCGGCAGCCTCCCGCCTAACATGGAGGAGAGCTTTTTGGTTGCCCTCGTGCAGCAGGCGCGGGAGCGAGGTCTCTACACGGTGGTGGACTCGACCCCCACGGTGCTGCGTGCGGCGCTCAAGGCAAGTCCTTCACTCGTCAGCCCGAACCAGCACGAGGCCGAGAGCGTGGCCGGCTTCGACTTTATCGAAGAGGATGATTTCCCGCGCGCCCTCGCGCGCCTGGTGGAATTGGGCAGCGACGAGGCTTGCATTACGCTCTCGGAAGGCCACTCTTACCTGACTTCGGACGACGGCATGGTCTGTGTCCGCGCCCCGAAGGTGGAGACGCGCTCCACGGTTGGTAGTGGGGACGCTTATCTGGCTGGACTGCTAGCGGGTATCCTGCATCGGAAGCTCTCGTATGTGGACGCCGTGTGCCTGGCTGCCGGTTGCGCTGCGGCCAACGCAGAGACCCTGGGTGCGGGGGCTTTCGATGCCCGGCGGGCCGAGGAGCTTGCCGAGTCGGTCGAAGCCGAGATACTCTCTGGGAGCCTCGAAACAGGCCGTGTTTAGAGTTTGACAGTGGGCGGAGAAGTCCCCGACGCGTGCTAGAATGCCAGAGTAGTAAGCTGTTATACGAAAAACTATGGAGGTTGATCTAATGGCCGTTGGTGAGGTTACGGACGCCAACTTCAAAGACGAGGTTCTACAGTCGGACAAACCGGTTATAGTAGATTTCTGGGCGCCCTGGTGCGCGCCGTGTCGCAGAATCTCCCCGATCTTGGAAGAGATGTCCGAGGATAGAGGCGATGTGAGCTTCGTCAAGATGAACGTAGACGATAATCCTTCCACGGCGATGAACTACGGGGTCTCAAGCATCCCAACTATCGTCCGCTTCGAGGGCGGCCAGGAGACTCAGAAAGCGGTCGGGGCGCTGCCCAAAACCCAGCTTTCTTCGCAGCTCGGGCTGTAGTTCACGCGCATTAGCCCGTAATTGCAACGAGCAAGCCGGACGGTTACAATCTCGTCCTGATAAAGCCCGTAGATGCGGATCTTCGAGCTCTGCCTCGACGGGTGTAGTTCAAACAACGGTACTAGGAAAACAGGAGGTACGCGGATGAAGTTCAAACCACTAGGTGAGCGCGCGTTGGTCAAGATGGTCGACGAGGGCGAGCAGACGACCGCTTCCGGGATCGTACTCCCGGACACGGCAAAAGAGAAGCCCCAGACGGCGGAGGTTGTCGCGGTCGGTGAGTTCGAGAACGGTGTCAGGGTCAGCGAGGGGGACGTAATCGTCTTCGCCAAGTACTCGGGGACCGAGATCAAGCTAGACGGTGACGATTACATGATTCTGGACGCCGATGACATCCTGGGGGTCGTAGAGGACTAGCGCTCTACCCGGGCAATCACGCGGCATTCTTTAGCGCCGGGCGCATATCAGCGCCCCGGCGCTAATTTCTTAGCCAAAAGGTTGTCTGACGGGCCGTAGAGCCAAACCGACGGGAGGACGGTCCAGACCGTGCGCACTCTCAGAATAGGAGATCGCGGCAGAGAGGTCGTAGACCTCCAAACGCGCCTGCAAGCCTTGGGCTTTGATCTCGGCAACCGCGGGATTGACGGCGTCTTCGGACCCGTTACGATGAAGGCCGTCCGGGCTTTTCAGCAGAGCACCAGCGTCCTCGCAGACGGTGAAGTAGGCTGGCCGACCTGGGATGAAATCGTGGAGGCCGGATATCGTCCTGGACGTCGTATGATCTACCTGCGACAGCCACCTTTTCGCGGGGCCGACGTGATGGAGCTTCAACGGATGCTCAACGACCTGGGCTTCGACCCCGGGGCCGTCAACGGTCTTTTCGACGAACGAACGGCCCGCGCCGTCCGAGACTTCCAGAAGAACGCCGGGCTCGCGGTAGACGGCGTGGTGGACGACGCGGTCTTTAAAGTTCTGAACACCTACGCCGCCCAAACCCTGGGCACCCACCAACTACCCGACAAAAGTGGCGGCTATTTCCCGGAAGATCTCTTCTCGGGAACAATCGTCGTGGACGCCGCTTATGGAGGACGCGACAAAGGTCACGTCACCCCAATGGGCCTTGCCGAGGCGGATCTCAACCTGGCAGTAGCCCAGGAGCTGGCCCAGATACTACCGGCCCGCGAGGTACGGCTCACACGCAGCGGAGACGAAGAGGTCTCTGCTACCGACCGGGCCGTCATCGCAAACTCCGCCGGGGCCAAGATGGTCGTCTCGATCCACCACGGCGCACACCCTTCGCCGAAAGCCTGCGGTACGGCGTCTTTCTATTTCGAGCGGCTCGGCTACCAGTCCCACCGGGGAAGAATGGCGGCGACCTACATCCAGCGCGGGGTGAGCCAAACCCTCGGAACCTGCGACATCGGAGAATTTGGGCGCTCCTACGGTATCCTGCGCGAGACGAACATACCCGCCGTCATGCTCGAGCCGCTCTACCTGACAAATCCCGAAGAGCTCGAACTTGCTTCCGACCCTTACTACCCCACGACCGTCGCCGAAGCTATAGCCGGCGCCCTGGAACTCTACGCCAGCCGGGACGCCGGCTTTATAGCTGTATAGCATTTAGCCGAAAGCTGACAGCCGAAGGCTGGCTGCTATAATATCTCTCTCAGTCGGGACGTAGCGCAGCCTGGTAGCGCGCCTCGTTCGGGACGAGGAGGTCGGAGGTTCGAATCCTCTCGTCCCGACTCTCTTGGGTATCTCCTCTAACTATCTATTCGCAACGGAAGTTCGGGCCGGCTTCTCCGGCAAATTATAGATCGGCTTCTTCAGCCTCTTCCAGCAACGTGCCCCAGTCGTTGTAGAGGCCTTCGAGCACGCCTTTGAGTTGGCGATGCTCCGTGACTACTTTACGCGAGCGTTCGCCGTCGGCGTAGAGTTCGGAGGTGGCGAGTTCCTTCTCCAGTCGCCCTACGCGGCGCTCGGTGGCGTCTATCTCACCTTCCACGGCAACCAGACGGGTGGCGATGACGTTCTGATTCTTGTTCAGTCCCGGTCTGACCCGACGGCGGGGCATCTTTTTGCCGCCCTCTTTGACGTCCAGGCGTTGATGAGAGCGATAGTAGTCGTAGCCGCCGGGGTAGTTGGCGAGTTTTTTGTTCCCCAGCTCTACGACGCGGGTGGCGAGTTTGCGGAGGAAGTAGCGGTCGTGGGAGATGAAGAAGAGTGTACCTTTGTAGCGGAGCAATGCTTCTTCCAGGGCTTCGCGGGCGGGGATGTCCAGGTTGTTCGTCGGCTCGTCGAGCAGGAGGAAGTTGGCGTCGCTGACCACGATCTCCGCGAGCGAGAGCCGGTTTTTCTCGCCGCCGGAGAGGGCGGACACTTTCTTAAAGACGTCTTCGCCGGAGAAGAGGAACGACCCCAAGAGATCTCGTGTGTCGGGGGCGTCGAAGCCCGTGGCGTCCATTGCCTCTTGCAGCACCGTCTTGCTGTCGTCGAGGCGGGCGAGCTGCTGGTCCTGGTAGGCGGGCGCCACGTTATGGCCGAGACGGACGTTGCCGCTGCGTGGTCCCAACGCGCCGGTCGCGAGGCGCATGATGGTGCTCTTGCCGGTCCCGTTAGGTCCCATGAGCGCGACCCGCTCTCTACGCTCGATGATGAGGTCCAAGCCCTCCAGTAGTGGATCGCCGTCTTCGTAAGCGTAGCGGACATCTTCCAGCTCCAGCACCACGCGGCCCGCACGCCGGGTTTCCTCCCCGAGATCCAGTTTTATGTTTTTGGAGGACCTGCCCGGGGCTTCTATCTTCTCCATCCGGTCCAGAAGTTTCTGCTTGCTCTTTGCCTGGGTCGCTTTTTTCGCGCTGGCCCGGTTTTTCTCTATAAAGCGCTCCAATTGCTCTCGCCTCTCGGCGTTCGCTTTGGCTTTGCGGGCGAGTTGTTCGTCGCGCGCCGCTTTCTCTTGGACGTAGCGACTGTAGTTTCCGGGGTAACGGACGAGCTTTCCGTCTTCCAGTTCTACGATGGTCCCAGCTATCGCGTCCAGGAAGTAGCGGTCGTGGGAAACGACCAGGACGGCGGACTTGGCGTTCTTTATAAAGCCCTCCAGCCACTCTATCGCCCGGAGGTCCAAGTGGTTCGTGGGCTCGTCGAGCAGCACGAGATCCGGCTCCTCCAGGAGCAGCCGGGCCAGCGCCACGCGGCTCTGTTCGCCGCCGGAGAAAGACCCGACCTCACGTTTCCAATCTTCGGGGGCGAAACCCAGAGACGAGAGGGCGGACGCCGCCCGCGACCGGTACGCGTAGCCGCCGTCCCGCTCGAACTCGCTCTGCAAACGACCGTAGCGCTCCAGTAGCGCGTCGGAAGGATTCTCCGTCAGCTTCGTTTCCAGTTCCTTGAGTTCTTCCTCGCGGCGCATGATGGCCTCGAACGCTGAGAGAAGCTCTTCCTCTATAGAGACTCGGCCTCGTTCGCCAGCGTAGAGGTTCTGCGGGGTCATCCTGACTTTCGCGCCGCCAACGCGTTCGATGCCGCCGGCATCCAGCTCGGAGTTGCCGGAGAGTACGTTCAGTAGGGTCGTCTTACCGACCCCGTTGCGGCCGACCATCCCGATCTTCTCTCCGGCCTCGACCGAGAGGGAGGCGCCGGAGAGGATCTTCAGGTCTCCACCGTGGTACTTAACCAAATCTCTTGCTATAACGACCTTCATGCCGGAGAGATTATACAGTGACCCCCTAACGCCGGAAGAGCGGCGGGAGTTCGAGGAAGATTTGATCTCCTTTAGCGACCGCCAACTGGACTTACTGGGCGACATTCAAGGCCTAAACGTACTCTATGCTGGAGGTTCGTCGCTGCTCTGGATCGAAGGTCTCAGCAGCCGCATCGGTGAGAATGGATGTCTTACCGTCCTAGACTTGGATGAGGAAGCCCTCGGAGACACGCGCGAACGTCTCCACGAAGCTGAGCTGGGATCTCCAGTCAACCTGGTTCCGGGAGATGTTTTTGCGCCGCCTTTCGAGGGCGAAACCTTCGATCTCGCCTATTCGGCGGGGCTCTTCCACGAGTTGGACGTGGCGGAGGAGCCAGCGGAAGGGGCGCTCTCGTCTCTGGCGCGCCTCGTGCGGCGCGGCGGAAGGGTCGCGACAACGGACTTCATAGACTCGACCCCGGCGGTCCAGATCGAAGACGAACTCCTGCGGGACGAACTAGTCTACGGGCTCTTCGGGCGAAAGCTCTACGGTATCGGGCCGTCGGAGAGGCTCATCAGGCTACACGAGAACATCCTGCAGGATGTATATCAGCGTGTTCTGCCACCGCAGCCAATCCGGCACTTCGAGAAGATAGCGCTCGCCGAGAGAGAACCTGACGGCCTGTCTTTGCTGACGGCGGGACCGCGAGACGAATGGCGCGAACGACGTAAC
Organism: Rubrobacteraceae bacterium; assembly: GCA_049650165.1. Classification (GTDB taxonomy): domain Bacteria; phylum Actinomycetota; class Rubrobacteria; order Rubrobacterales; family Rubrobacteraceae; genus SIRX01. The sequence goes on along the minus strand of JBARZO010000246.1, from coordinate 5,635 downwards.
GTCCTGCGGGAGCGTATCCGGAGCGAAGGTTATACGCGGCCCGCGGCGCTGTATTTGGAAGGGCGAACCGCCGGCGATTAGGCTCTTTCTTTCCTCTTACTATTCCAGGAAAGTCGGTCGGGATCGTAGCCGAGGTCTATGGCGGCGTCGCGGATAAAGGTGTCGGTGCGGAGTGCGAAGGGGAGCCACTCTCTGTAGCGTTCGTAGGATTCTTCGGTGTTCAGGTTAGCGCTTTCGAGGTGGGCTACGCCTCGCATATCACGTTCCATCTCGATAAATCTCGAGAGCCAGGTATTTTCGTCTCGTCCTTTTTTCATGGCGCCGGAGAAGGTTTCGTATGAGACGAAGTCGGGCTTTTCTTCTTCCGAGTAGTGGGGTACGAATCTCTCTCTCATGCCGCCCATTATCTCTTCGACGCCGGTTAGCAGGGTGGGCAAGCCTGGTTCTTCGGTTGCAGGATGGTCTCCCGGTAGTCCCCAGCGCAGGGCGGCAGTCGTCTCGCTTGCTATCCGGAACACGTACGGGACGGAGCGTCGGGCCTGACGGCTGTGGAAGTAGTAGACGAGCGGGTATCGGCGGACGCCTTCGTAGTAGCTCGTCAGGTTCTGGTGCAGGCCGCCGATGGTAGCGTCCAGGCCTTGTGGTTCGCCTTTCGGGAAGTGGGGGCGCAGGAGGCTCACTGGGTCTGCATCGCCTCCAGCTTGGTGGTAGAGGCCGGAGGCGAGCGTGTTCCATTGTTGGAGAACCTGATAAATGTTCAGTATGTAAGTGATAAACAGGGTTATGATCGAGAACCCTACGAGGGCTTGAGTAAAGGTCACGATACCGAGAAGGGGATTTTTGGGTGTTATGTCACCGTAGCCGAGCGTTCCTATTGTGACCCCGCTCAAGTAGATCATGTGCGGGAAGGTCGGCTTCGCGCCGCTCGTGAACGAGAAATAATCCGTCTGAGAGTAGTAGATGAGACCGAAGCCCAGAATCTCTATGACCATCCAGAGCAGCAGGGTGGCGGGGATCATGAGTGGCGCCCCTATAGATAGGCTGAAGTGTCGCAGCCTTTTCGGCAGCGGCCGGGTTGTCGTCCGTATGAGACTCCAGATCACCCGGTAGAAACGGCTGCTGAGAAAGCTGAAGCCGTCGTAGTTGAGTACGGCGAAGAACACGTCCAGAAGCCCGATCAGCACCAGCACAGAGCCGCAGATCAGAAACAACCAAGTCATGAGCCGCCGCGCTCCGGGACAATCTGGGATGGATAATTCGTCAAGTTGCCTCTAACTTTCCAAGCCGTTTCGTTTCCGCGCCACGAGAGCTGCCGTTTCTGAGGCTCGCAAACTCTATATCGAAGATTATCTCCGCTTTGACTATCTGCAGAAGGGCGATGAGCCGCTCTTCTTTGCGGAATCGGGCGGACTCTACGGCGCATTCTAGCCAGCGCAGGGTAACTTCGTTGTCGTGATCTGTAAAGTTATGCTCGCGGCCTTTTGATGACTTTACCGACAAACCTCGCTCTCCTTACCGTCCTCAGTTGCCTTCTCTCGCGCAGAAATTCTTCGACCGCTTAACGGGTGAATGCTCTATGACTTGCCGATCTTGAACCATGCCACACGCTCCTCAGACGGTACTTTACTTTTGTTTACCATCTCGCGCTACAGGGTACGGGCCATCAAATTGCCACAGCGTACGCAGTGTTGTAACAGACTAGAGAGGAGAGGTCGTGACCGAGGGATACGATAGCGAAACATCGGCCCAGGAGAGGGCCCGTAAGCGCTTGCAGGAATTGGAAGCGCAGAGACGAGGTACGAGTTCCGGAGTAGAAGAGATAGAGAGCCCCGAGCGCGGAGAGACTGCGGAGAAAGCTTCCGAGTATGCCGAGCAGGGTCAGGAGAAGGCGGCTGAGGCGGCGGAACAGGGCCGGGAGAAGGCGAAGGGCCAGATCGCTACGCAGAAAGAGCGGGCTTCCGGAGAGTTGCAGGGCATATCCCAGGCTCTTCAGAAGACCGGCGAGCAGTTGCGGGAGCAGGACCAGGATTCAGTAGGCCGCTACGTAGATCAGGCGGCGGATCAGGTCGGGCGCCTCTCAGACTATCTGGGCGAGAAAGATTCCGAAGAACTCGTCAGCGAGGTGGAGGATTTCGCCCGCAATCAGCCGGCGGTATTTCTCGGGGGCGCATTCATACTGGGCGTCGCCGCCGCCCGCTTTCTGAAGAGCTCTGCCGGACAAACCGGAGATCTCAAAGAAGAACTGAAGCAAGAGGCCCGGGAGCTGCAGGAGAGCGTGAGGCCCGACTCAGGAAGCGGAAGATAGTGCAGCGGAGTAGAGACAGCCGGAGAGACGACCAGTCTATGGGGGAGCTCGTAGGTGACCTGTACCAGGGGGCATCGAACCTCATCAGCCTGGAGATAGAGCTCGCCAAGACGGAACTAAGCCAGAAAGCATCCCGGGTCGGCAAGAACGTGGGCTTTCTCGTGGCCGGGGGCGCCATAGCCTACGCGGGATTTTTGGCGCTAATATTCGCGATCATCGCTATTCTGGCGACGTTTATGCCAACCTGGTTGTCGGCTCTTATAGTGGCGTTGCTGGTGCTCGCCGTTGGCGGCGCACTGGTGATGAGCGGGATCAAGACGCTGCAGCAAGAGTCGGTTGCCCCGCAGAAAACTCTAGAAACTCTCAAGGAGGACAAGGAATGGATGATCGACCAGACCAACTAAGAGGACAGGATATGCCGAGCGAGGGCGCCCGCGGCAAACTCTCGCGGGAGCGGGCGGAGATCAACCCGAATCCCTCCGCCACCGACGACGAACTCGAAGAGTTGCGCCAGGAACTCGCGCGTACCCGGGCCGAGATGAGCGAGACAGTCTACGCCTTGCAGGGGAGGCTAAACCCCCAATACGTGAGAGAGCAGGCCTCCTCCCAGGCGAAGGACACGGCGAAACAGGCCGGGTCCAACGTGGCCGACACCATCAAGGACAACCCAATTCCGGCGGCGCTGGCCGGGGCGGGCCTCGTAGGGCTCGGGTGGTTGATCGCCAGCGGTCGCGACAGCGGTTCGCAGCGAGGCTCGCGAGAGGACTCTGGCGCCTCCAATTACTATGATTCCAGGAGAAGCTACTATCGGTCCTTCAACGACGAAGCCGAGTTTGAAGCTTCCTCGGGCGGGTCCGGCGGCGAGAAGGCCCAGGAGGCTGCGGGGCAGGCTCGGGAGAAAGCCGGCGAACTAGGAGGACAGCTACAGGGCCGGGCTAGCCAGGCCGGCGACGAGGCCCGGGAGAAAGCCCAGCGGGCCAAAGGCGGTCTCCAGCGGACGCTGCAGGAGACTCCCCTGGCGCTCGGCGCGCTGGCTCTGGGAATAGGCGCCGCCGTTGGTTTCGCCATACCCGGCACCAGCAAGGAAGATGAGATGATGGGTGAGACGCGGGACAACCTCGTGGAGCAGGGCAAGCGGAGCGCCCGCGAGACCCGCGAGAGGGCGCAAAGCGCCATCGAAGAGGGCCGCCGCGCCGCCGAGCAGGAAGCCGATCGTCAGGATCTAACCTGAGAGCCGTGACTGAGACCACTCTACAGAGACAGGTAGGCGAGAGCGTCTGCGGAGCGGATGCTGGACTGCCGACCGGGGAAGAGCATCAAGAGTTGGGTCGTCTTCTCCAAGAAGCGGCCCGGCTTTTGGAGGGCGCCGACCTCCAGGGGGCTAACGAAACCCTCAAAGTGGCCGAGCAAGTCCTTACTGTGAGGCGTGGGATCTTCGACCTCGGCCTCCGGTAGCTGGTCTTTAGAAGATGGAATAAAAATTCTCTTCGTGTGGAGTAAGCATTGAAAATACCCGGCAAAAGATACTTGACGAAGGCGGAGGAGACGGGCAATCGGGCCGAAATACCGATGACCCGGGGACTCGGGCTGGTGGACTTCCTCAAGAAAACGGGCAAGGAGGTTAGCGACGATCATCTGTTCGCTTATGCCGGCAACCTCTCTTACAAAGCGTTGTTCGCGCTCTTCCCGCTATTCACGTTACTACTCTCGCTGCTAGGGATGTTCAACGCCGCGTGGGTGGTAGATGCGTTCACCGACGAACTATCGGCCGCCCTCCCGGAAGACGCCTCCAGTTTCATAAACGGACAACTGCAGAATATAGCCAGTAGCGAAGCCACCGGAGCCTTCACTTTCGGGGCCATTATCTCCGTAGCACTGGGCCTGTGGGGTGTTTCGGGTGCGATGCGTTCGGTCATGGAAGCGATGAACGTCATGCACGACCTCGAAGAGACCCGACCGTTCTGGAAGAAGTACGTCGTCTCGCTCTTCATAGCGTTGCTGGTCGTCGCGCTGGTGCTCTCGGCGCTCGTGCTGGTGGTATTTGGGGAGCAGATCGGGTCCCAGGTGGCGGAGGCTATCGGATTCGGGTCCACCTTCGAAACGCTTTGGAGCATAGCGCAGTGGCCGGTTCTGACCTTCCTGGTGCTCCTCGCGTTCGCGATCCTGTACTATTTTGCCCCGGCCGCCGACCAGAGGTTTCGCTGGATCAGCCCGGGCTCACTCGTAGCTTTCGCGTTTTGGCTGATCTTCTCTCTCATCTTCTCGTACTACGTGGGCAATTCCAGCTCTTTCGAGACTTACGGTGCCCTGGCCGGCGTCATCATCCTGATGCTCTACTTCTACTACTCGGCGGCCATCGTGCTCATCGGCGCGGAGATGAACCAGATCGTGGAGGAAAACGCCCCCGGCGGCAAGAATAAGGGCGAGCAATTCCCGGATGATAGGAAATCCCCAGAAGAACGTACCGGCTAGGAAGCGGTCGGACGGCGCTCCAAAACGATCGTGACCGGCCCGTCATTCGTCAGCGCGACATCCATCATCGCGCCGAAATGGCCTTTTTTTACGGATTCAACGCCGATCTCCCGCAGTTTCTCGCAGAAGTAGTCGAAGAGCGGCTCGGCCTCCTCCGGCCCGGCGGCTTTTATGAAGCTGGGGCGTTTGCCCTTGCGGGTGTCGGCCAGCAGGGTGAACTGCGAAACGGCGAGGATCTCGCCTCCGGTCTCCCGCACGCCCAGGTTCATCTTGCCTTCCTCGTCGCCGAAGATCCTTAGCCCCGCCACTTTTTCGGCGAGCCAGTCGGCCTCGGTTTCCGTGTCGTCTTGTCCGACGCCGACGAGCAGCAGCAACCCGGCCTCGATCTCGGACACGAGTTCTTCGTCCACCGTGACGGAGGCGTTTTTTACTCGCTGGAGGACTATCCGCATCGTTAGAGTGGCTGTCGGCCCTGGTATCCGGCTTCGATCTCGTGCCAGTACTCGACGCGCTCCTCGGGGGGATGCCAGCAGAGAAACACCACACGCCCCTCACGCTCGTGGGGGAAGTCCAGCAGCCCCATGTTCATGTCCTTGAGAATAACGCCGAGCTCCCGAACCCGCTCTATAGAAAGGTAGAGGTTGTACGCCTCGATGCCGTATTCAGAGCCGATCCTGCCTCCACCATTACGCGCCGCAGCTTCGAGGATAGGCTCCATGTGAGGGGCTTTTTCGCGCAAGGCGTCCCGGTGGAAGTAGACTTCTTGCAGAATTTCCTGCAGCACGGGCAGGAGCTCGTTCGCTTCCTCTACGGTAAAGAGCCTCTGGAACTGATGCTCCACGGGCGATGTGTTCCTAG